>JBEVXV010000147.1:0-13616 GCA_040505915.1 Sedimenticola sp.
ATTGGCGGGCAAAGAAATAAGGTAAATCACCGCTATTCAAAGAGTTAGCGGTGATTTTCAGCCCAGTCACTTCTGACAGATAGCTCTTTAGTTCCTTTGTTAGCTGCTCCATAAGCGCCTCGATAACAGGTTTTATGCACGATAACATTGTTAGCGTTATCGTGCAATAATATGTTATCTAGTTGTTTTTACTTGAAATAATATTTTTCTCGACGCTTCCTAAAGGCCCCTTCTGTGCCTTCCATGATATCAAGAACAGCCTTGGTTACATCGCCTTGGGCAAGTATTTCACCCTGGCCGTCTTTTGCTTCAAATGCATATACCAGTTCGGCATCGCCATTCACGGGCAGGTTGGCGTTGTGAGTTGCCATGATCAGCTGACGTTTATTCTTCACCTTCCTGAGCATGGGAATAAGCTCACGGAACACAAAATTTGAATCGAGCTCATCCTCTGGCTGATCAATTACCAACGGCCTACCATTCTGTGCTGATCCCTGGCGGTAAGATGGGCTTTGCCATGGAAATCATCCTGCAGCCGATCATCGAACAGATGATGGAAGATAAAAAAGTCTGAGCCTTTTTCAGGCAGAGACAAAAAGGCTGCCCAAAGGGCAGCTTTTTTGTCCTCAGGCGCCCCCCCTTCTATGGGTTACTACGGAAACGACACAACGGTAGGAGCGGCGCCCCCACCAGCTCGATACAAGGCAGCTACAGAAAGAAATCAAAAAAGAGCACAAAAGCCACACTCGCCAGGAGGAGACTGATCAAAGTCACCGGCAGACCAGTGCGCAACCAGGCCCCAGAGCTGATGCCTTGCCCCCTGGATGCCACAATTTTCGGACTCTGCGATAACGATCAGATTGGCCGTGGCCCCCACCTGAACGTTATCCATCTGCACTGGGTTAGTGAGAAGTTACGGTTTTTGATGCCTGCTCTGTGAATTTGTTGACTTCATAGGTTGGAATTCCTATTAGATCGTTGGGAATGCACCTCCAGGTGGAGCTGTCACAGAAAATGTCAGGGTTAAAACGATCAGGGCTAATCCAGACAACTCTGGGGGTATGTTGTCAGGCTCTAGCGTTCCCCTTAATAAGGGCGATACCCACCGCAGGTCGCGAGATACATCCTAATCTGACGGCGGGCGCGGGTACGCAGAGCGGTTGCGCTACAGAAACGCGGCGGTCAAAGGGCAAATACTTGTTGATATGACTCCTGCTGAGGCGCGTAAATCGTGATGCTCTCCTTCTAGAATAAATTCTAGCGGAGGAAAGTATGGAACAAGTGAGCAGTGGCTGTATGAGCACCAGGACGGTTCGGAGGAATACATCTATTTTGATGATGGCAGGGTGACAAGCTGGAATTAGTTGCCATCTGAATATAACGTTTGTCATTTAATGTAACGCGTTGTATGGTTAACCAGTGATTAAGGACACGCAAGCGCTCTACGAGGGTGGAAACCCAAAGCGTTTCAGAGCCTTTAAAGCACAGGCTGAGCGCAAATTGCAGATGCTGGATGCGGCGGTTGAACTAACGGATTTGCGCACTCCTCCGGGAAACCATCTGGAGAAGTTATCGGGCGATAGAGCTGGGCAGTGGAGCATACGGATCAATGGTCAGTGGCGTATCTGTTTCGCATGGGACGGTGATGCGCCTAGTCGGGTAGAGATAGTTGACTACCACTAACCCACAAGGGGTATGAAGTGATTAATAAAATGAGGCCAATACATCCGGGAGAGATCTTGCGGGAGGAGTATCTGGTGCCAAAAGGAATGAGCGCCAATGCGCTGGCTATTGCGCTGCGAGTGCCTGCGCCGCGTATTAACGATGTGGTACGGAAGAAGCGTGGCGTGAGCATAGACACCTCTTTAAGGCTGGCGCGCTACTTCAGGACAACGCCTCAGTTCTGGATGAATCTGCAGACAGCCTATGACCTCAAGGTGGCTGAAATGGAGGAGGGAGAGCAGATCAAACGGGACATTACACCCTGCGCTAGTTAGCTCCTACTTATTGCCAGCGTTTAGCCGTTGACAGCAGTCTCTGCTTTAAGAATATGGGAAATGGCTTGTTCAGATGTAGCTGTTGCTCGTACGCGCATTCAGCGTTTGTCGCCAGAATACTCAAGCTCTTCTGCTGCCTCTGCGACCTGCTTTATATCGTCTGCTGTGTAGCTCTCATTTTCGTTTACCCTCCCCCTCTCACTTTTCTTCACCTCTATGATTATAGACGTGGGTGATAGATAGGAGGCTATTGGGTACTGCTAGGCAGTGGAATCATCTTGCCGTTAACCGTCAACAGGCTATCAGAGAGTGTCGCCTCGGTGACCAAGCGGTCATCTTTGTAGACCAGTACCTCCTGCTGCTGCAAACGCTCCAGTTGGCGATCTACCGCACTGTTGAGATGCTCATGCCATGCCAGATCATCCGGCAACGGCTCCCCCTCTTTCAGCTGTTCTCTAAGTTGCAGTTCGAGCTGATGTTTGAAGAGTGCCCGGTAGAGGGATTCAGGCATCTTTAGTGACACCTCCGCCACCAGCTTGCCAAGTAGTGCCATCAGATCGTTAACATCGGCGAGTTCCAGCCCCACCGGTTGGATAGAGAAGTGCCCCTCCACCAGCCCCTCTGGGGTCTGTAGGCGCAGCTGATCTATCACCAACCTGGGGCTCCTCTCCATTACCGCCTGACCACTGCCCATCAGGACCCCCATCACTGCCACCTGCCGCTCCAGTGGATTGAGCTGCTGTCGTCGAATGTCGGTAAGGGTCTGCTGCAGTTTCACCAGTATCGAAGCGGGTAATTTCTCTATGGCGATGCCTAGTTTTCCCGGCCCATAGCGCTGGCCGTCAACGATGGCCAGGTCAAAACGAGAGTCCATAGTCATAGTGACATCATCACCCACGGCAGCGCTTTTCGCCTCAAAGGCGAGACCTTCAAGCCTGATACGGTCGCCGTTCTCGCTCTCCATCACCTCAAGATGTCCTACTTCAAATAGGGCATCACCCAGCATCAGGCCTCCAATCTCCTGGTGGGTATGGGAGTCAATCTTAAGGTCCGCCAGATCCAGTTGTTTTACTCCCTCCTTCAGCAGCAGCATACCGGGTGAGGTAAAGTGGAAATCGGCCTGACTGAATGCGCTGTTGAATGCCAACTCACCCTCGGCCCCTTGAAAACGCATTTGTGGCCGCTTACCGTCCGAGGCAACCTCAGCAGGAGGTAGCTCCAGCTGGGTTTTTCCAGCGCCATCAAAAGCGATAAAGGTACGAATAAGTGCGGGATAATCGGCAGGAAAAAGAGGTTCACTATCGAGACGCAGCTTACTGTCGATCTCAGCCATGCCACCCCCGGACTCAGTCAATGGACCGTGGGTTATTTTGCTGATAAGAGAGAAACGCTGGATCCTCGACGCCCCTTTTGCAACGCCCACGACCTTCGGCACCACCAGAGCAAACTGGGTCTCGGCCTCAGAGCTGAACCAGCCCTGGTGGTAGCGGTGAGAGACAAGTTCAACGCCATGTGCCTTGATCTGATCAACCAGCGCCTGATAGTGGCTTTCCACCTGGGTGCCAACCACTCCGGGAACGGCAGAAAGGGCAGCTACCAGTATGAGAAAGAGTATGCCAAATTTTTTCATGGTACCCCTGAGGATATTCTGTCGTTAATCTCTAAGACTGATAATTAAGCCGTGAATGAACACCAATACATAAAGTCGCAGTGTAACTGTAGAGAACGATCCTTGGACAGAAGACGCTATTCCCCATCAAGTACCTGATTCACTGCATTGACAACACCCTCTAGATCAAGCCCCGCCTCTGCCAACTGCTGCTGTGCCGTAGCGTGTTCGATAAAGCGATCAGGCAGCCCCAGGTTGAGTATACGCATCTTGTGCCCAGTTGCCGCCAGACATTCGTTGACTGCCGAACCTGCACCTCCCTGTACCACATTCTCTTCCAGGGTCACCAGCAGATCGTAGCGCTCTGCCAGCTCAAGGACCAGAGCCACATCCAGTGGTTTGATAAAGCGCATATTGGCGACACCGGCCCCTAAAGTTTCCGCCGCCGCTTCTGCCACCGCCAGCATACTGCCAAAGGCGAGCAGAGCCACTCGTTTGCCATGGCGACGGATCTCACCGCGCCCTATCGGCAGTACAGAAAGCTCACTGCCTGGCGTGGTACCTGGCCCGCTACCACGAGGATAGCGCACCATCGCCGGACCCTTGTGGAGGTAGGCCGTCTGCAACATCTGCCGGCACTCCAGTTCGTTGGCCGGGGCCATCACTACCATATTGGGGATACAACGAATAAAACTGAGATCGAAACTACCCGCATGGGTGGCACCGTCTGCACCCACCTGACCGGCACGGTCTACCGCAAAAGTGACGTCCAAATTCTGTAGCGCAACATCGTGAATCAGTTGATCATAAGCGCGCTGCAAGAAGCTGGAGTAGATCGCTACCACCGGCTTAACGCCATCGCATGCGAGGCCGGCAGCAAAAGTGACTGCGTGCTGTTCGGCGATACCCACATCATAGTAGCGTTCAGGGAAACGGCGTGAGTACTCAACCATCCCCGAGCCTTCACTCATGGCGGGAGTTATCGCCACCAGCCGTGAGTCTTCGGCGGCAACATCGCACAGCCAGTCACCAAACACCTGTGTATAAGTGGGGCCGGGTGCCGACTTGCCGTTCATCTTGCCGGTGTCAGGATCAAAGGGTGTGACACCATGGTAGACACAGGAATCACTCTCTGCTGGAAGGTACCCCCGCCCCTTAGTGGTAATCACATGGAGCAGACGCGGCCCAGACATCTTTCTCATATTCTTCAGCGTCGCAACCAGTGTCTCCATATCGTGACCGTCCACCGGACCGATATAGTTAAACCCAAGCTCCTCAAACAGCGTTCCAGGCATCACCATGCCCTTCATATGCTCCTCCCAGCGACCCACTAAGTCACTGAGCTGGGGTAGGTTACTGAGGGCTGACTTCCCCCCCTCCCGAACGGTGGTGTAGAGCCGACCGGAAAGCGCACGCGCTAGATGATTTCTGAATGCTCCTACCGGCTGCGAGATCGACATATCGTTGTCGTTGAGAATCACCAGCAGATTAAGATCGAGATCACCCGCTTGATTGAGCGCCTCAAAGGCCATGCCGCCACCCATGGCTCCATCACCAATGACGGCAATCGTGTGGCGCTGCTCACCCCGCAGCTTGGCTGCTGCCGCCATACCCAGAGCGGCACTGATGGAGGTGCTGGAGTGGCCGACGCCAAAACTGTCGTAGTCACTCTCTTCTCGACGGGGAAAACCGGAAATACCTCCCTTCTGGCGTAGACTCGCCATATCCTGGCGACGGCCGGTCAGGATTTTGTGGGGATAGGCCTGATGACCCACATCCCAGACCAGACGGTCATGGGGGGTATTAAATATGTAGTGAAGGGCGACTGTGAGTTCTACCACACCCAAGCCGGAGGCAAAGTGCCCTCCGGTTTGAGATACCGTGGCGATAAGGAAGTCGCGCAGCTCCTCTGTCAGACGGACAAGTTGTGACTCATCCAACCGCCGCAGGTCAGCTGGCAGATCGATACTGGCAAGGAAACTATGCTCCTGATCAGCTGCAATGCTGCTGTGCTCGTTCTGCTGTGACATCGTCTATCCAGTATTGTCTGATAAAACCGGTCAGCCAGGAGCCTGCCCAAGAACGTTCACTTTAACGAGTAAAATCCACTTTGAGTCACTTTTTACTCATTTAACGCAAAAAGTCACTCTTAATTCAATGAAAATGAGCGGAAAAGTGGGCCAAAATAGCATTTCCGCTGCAGGCACTCTATTCTCAGACAGGCTCCTAAGAGACCCGCCCTCCCGGCTAGGGAGTAAAAACGGATCATTTTACCTGCCATGGGCCCTGCCCTGCTATCTCTTTTTTAGTGCCACGGGGATATTGGCACTCTTATCCAGAGAATCACCCAGCAGAAAGTCTTTGAAAGCCTGCCCTGAGGGAGAGAGTCGCTTGCCATGGCGGTGGACTACGTACCACCTGCGTCTTAGTGGGAAGTCTTCCACATTCAGTATCGCCAGTCGGCCCAACTCCACTTCCAGCTCAATAGTGTGAGTGGAAACAACGCCCAGACCAAGCCCCGCACGGACAGCCTGCTTGATCGCCTCATTGCGAGTCATCTGCATGCCTTTGTTGATCTCGAAGCATCGATCCGAGAAGAAACGTTCCATCGCCAAGCGGGTACCTGAGCCCTCCTCCCGCATCAGAAAGGTCTCCTCTGACAGACGACTCATGCTCACCCTTTTTTCACCCACCAATGGATGATCCGGTGGGGCAATCACCACCAGAGGATTATCCATAAAGGGCTCGGAATCCAGCTCGATTCCCTTTGGCGGCTGCCCCATCAAGACCAAATCTTTTTCATTCCGCTCCAACATCTGTACCAGACTACGCCGATTGGTCACCTCCAGGCTCAACTTTACGTTTGGATAGATCCGGGAGAAACCACCCAGCGCCTTGGGAGCAAAGTAGTTAACGGTACTGGCCACAGCAATTTCGAGTCGACCACGGCTAACACCCTTGAGTGACTCCATCACCTCCTCCATCTCATCCAACTGATGGAAGATATTGCGACCGTAGCCGTGAAGTTCACGCCCCGCCTCGGTAAGGTGTATCTTTTTGCCCAGTTTCTCAAATAGAGGCAGCCCGATATTCTCCTCCAGTTGCCGTATCTGCATAGAGACCGCTGGTTGGCTGAGGTAGAGATCTTTTGCAGCAGCGGTATAGCTGAGGCGGGTGGCCACCGCCTCGAATACCTTAAGTTGTCGCAGGGTGAGGTGCATTGATTTTCTCCCGGGTAACGGCTGCAATAAAAAATAGGTAACTATTCAGCTGGGTTTGGGGTCGGAGTCGATTACCCACATGGATGTGCGCAATCAACTCCGACCCTGGGTGAAAACAGTCTAAAAATGGGTATAGCTGAATAGTTGTACTAGGAGCCTGTCCGAGAACAAATATTTGAATTCTCTGTCTACCGACACCCAGATACCCATAAAGCGAGGCTTATAGACACCATTAAAAACTTTTAATTTTGTTTATGCAAGAGGGCGCTTATAGTGCATCCACACTTTCGGCGACAGTCACACGTCAGACAGCACAAAATAATGACTGCCACTCAAATTAACTAACGAGGTTCCCCGCATGGATCAATCAGCACGTTATTCAGACCTCTCTCTGAAAGAGGAAGACCTGCTCGCAGGTGGCCAGCACATTCTTGTTGCTTATAAGATGGCCCCCCAGCCGGGTTACGGCTACCTCGAAGCTGCCGCCCACTTTGCAGCCGAATCTTCCACCGGTACCAACGTTGAGGTCTCTACCACAGATGACTTCACCAAAGGTGTAGACGCGCTGGTCTATCACATCGATGAAGCTACTGAAGATATGCGTATCGCCTATCCTATCGAGCTGTTCGACCGTAACCTCACCGATGGCCGCTTCATGCTGGTATCCTTCCTGACGCTGGTTATTGGTAACAATCAGGGTATGGGTGACATCAAACACGCCAAGATGATCGACTTCTATGTTCCGCCTCGTGTAGTCCAGATGTTCGATGGTCCTGCTACCGATATTTCAGATCTGTGGCGCATCCTTGGTCGCCCGGTGAAAAATGGTGGTTACATCGCTGGCACTATCATCAAGCCTAAGTTGGGCTTGCGTCCCAAGCCCTTCGCTGAAGCGGCTTACCAGTTCTGGCTGGGGGGCGACTTCATCAAAAATGATGAACCTCAGGGCAATCAGGTGTTCGCTCCTGTGAAAGAGACCATTCCTCTGGTCTATGACGCAATGAAGCGTGCCCAAGACGAGACGGGGGAGGCCAAGCTCTTCTCCATGAACATCACCGCCGACGATTACCATGAGATGTGTGCTCGAGCCGACTTCGCACTAGAGACCTTCGGTGTCGATGCTGACAAGCTGGCTTTCCTGGTTGACGGTTACGTGGGTGGCCCCGGTATGGTTACCACGGCACGTCGCCAGTACCCCAACCAGTACCTGCACTACCATCGTGCTGGCCACGGTGCGGTCACCTCACCCAGTGCCAAGCGTGGTTACACCGCGTTTGTTCTAGCCAAAATGGCTCGCCTGCAGGGTGCTTCCGGCATCCACGTAGGCACCATGGGCTACGGTAAGATGGAGGGTGAAAAGAGTGATACCAACATCGCCTACATGATTGAGCGTGATTCTGCTGATGGCCCCGTCTACCATCAGGAGTGGTATGGCATGCGTCCCACTACGCCAATCATCTCCGGTGGAATGAACGCCCTGCGCCTGCCCGGTTTCTTCGAGAATCTGGGCCACGGCAACTTGATCAATACCTCTGGTGGTGGCTCTTACGGCCACATCGACAGCCCGGCGGCAGGTGCTACCTCTCTGCGTCAGGCTTACGAGTGCTGGAAAGAGGGTGCAGATCCCATTGAGTATGCCAAGGAGCACCGGGAATTCGCTCGCGCATTCGAGTCATTCCCAAGTGATGCCGATAACATCTTCCCCGGATGGCGTGAAAAACTGGGCGTACACAAGTAATCAGAGGATTACTTAGTAGGAATTTAAAAGCCCCGCTTCGGCGGGGCTTTTAAATTTTGCCATCTGTGATTTTACACTAAGAGAGCTGCCTACCCTTAGACATCAATGTCATACTTCTGAATCAGCCGGTAGATATGCCGTTCACTGATGCCCATGTTTTGTGCTACCTGTGCTCGGTGGCCTGAATATTTCTCCAACAGATACTGGAGATAGAGATGCTCTACCTCATCCAGAGTTGGATTGTGATCGAAGCTAAGCGTTACCTGATTTTCATCGGGACTATTTCTACTTGAAAAAGCCAGATGCTCAGGTCGAATGGAGGGTTTTTCGCGGGAAAGAATAATGGCGCGCTCCACCAGGTTTTTTAGCTCCCTCACATTGCCTGGCCAGTTATAGGCTACCAGTTCCCGCATCGCCTGTTTGGTCAGTGATTTGTTTATGCGCCGCGAGAAATTGTGGTTGCGGATAAAATGTTCAACCAGACTGGGGATATCATCACGCCTTTCACGTAGTGGCGGCGTATAGATGTTGAATGCTTCCAAACGATAGAAAAGATCTGAGCGAAACTTACCCTCATCACTCATCTCCCTGAGATTCCTATTGGTGGCGGCAACAATGCGTACATTGGAGGTAAGATCTTTAGTCCCTCCCACACGCCTAAAAACCCCAGTCTCCAAAACACGAAGAAGTTTTGCCTGGACAGTCTCACTAATTTCTCCAATCTCATCCAGAAACAGCGTGCCTCCTTCGGCCCCTTCGATCAACCCTTTCTTCTGCTTATCGGCACCAGTGAAGGCACCCCTTTCATGACCAAAAAGCTCAGACTCGAACAAGCTCTCTTGCAGAGTACAACAGTCGACCGCGACATAGTTATTTTTGGAACGGTGACTTGCCTGATGTATGGCTCGCGCTACAAGTTCTTTACCTGCGCCACTCTCACCTGTAACCAATACCGTCATATCGGTGGGGGCGACATCATTGATCAACTCCTTGATGCTGTTCAACGCATCGCTATCGCCTATCATAAAAGATTCAGATCCCTCTTTTACCTCAAGCTGCTGTTTACAAAAAAGATGATCACTACGCAACTTGGCATTGTCTAACGCACGCTGAGCCACCAACGTGAGCTCATCGGGGCTGATCGGCTTGACCAAATATTCTGACGCACCAGACTTTATTGCATCAACCGCGTTTCTAACCGATCCATAGGCGGTAAGTACAATCACCGGCTGGTTCTCAGTCAAATCGGGGAGATGTGTCAAACAATCACCATCAGGCAAACGTACATCTGTGATAATAAGCCTAGGCTCATTGTTTTTAAGATACTCTTCTGCCTCAGAAAATTTATTTACACCAACCGCATTCAGATCCATTTTTTTCATATAGCGGCAGATCATCAGATTGATCATCTCATCATCTTCAATGACCAGGACATCTTTACTCATACCTCTTCCTCCGTGATCATCTCAGCAGAAGGTAAAACAATGGTGAAGAGTGTTCCTTTTCCCTCAAGGCTGTCTACCTTTATTGACCCATTATGCTGGTCAACTATGCTCTTACAAATTGAGAGACCCAATCCAGTTCCGCCCTGGCTTGAAGCTCGCCGGGAGAAAAAAGGATCAAATACCTGCTGTACATTCTCTTTTGGAATACCCACCCCGGTATCAGCAAAACAGATAACAATGCTGTCTTTCTGACGCTCAGCGGTGACGACCAACTTACCTCCATCAGGCATTGCGTGGAATGCATTTTGTATTAAGTTAAGCGAGAGCATGCGAACCTCACTATCGGTTGCAATAACCCGCAGATCCGGCTCATTAATATTAACTTCAATAGTGACCCCGGCTTTATCTGCCTCCCATTTCAGCAAGCTGATTGTTTCAGTAACCGTGTCATTGATCGATACCAGCTCCGCCTGACTTGAGGGTGATGCACTGAGCTTAAGCAGTCGCTCGGTAACATTGATACAACTATCGATCTCCCGATCAACCAGTTCCAGGTAGTAATCCATTTTTTCGTGATTATCACCCTCTTTTGCACTCTCTTCTGAAACCGCGTGAAGGGCGAAGCGAATTGATGTCAATGGGTTATATATTTCATGTGCCACACCGGCAGCCAGTCGCCCAAGGTCGGACAGCTTCTGTTCATGAGAAAACTTTATCTCCTGTGAAAGATCTCTAATCGACTCAACGATCAGCTTTTTATCTACACCGTCAGAAACCACTTTCACAGGTGCCGCGTAGACTTCAACATGAATATCTGAACCGTCTGTACGGATGTGTCGGTGGAGGAACTTCAGCGGTTTGTAATTATTAGCTATCTCTTGCACCGGGCACATGGTGTAGGTTGCCGAACAGGGAGTGTCCCTATGGTGACTGGATCTATAACAGTGTTGACCAGCTACATCATCTGAAGAGATCATTAGTTGGCTTCTGTAGGCACTGTTAGTCAACTGTATCTCATAATGCTCATCAAGTACGCGAACACCATCAGGAATCGCATCAATGAGCGACTGTAGATAGGACTTACCCTCCTCCACCTCACGCATCATTTTTTGCAAGCTTTCAGCCATCCGATTGAAGGTGTCGCCAAAATTAGCCAGTTCATCATCACCACTCATTGATACTCTGGTATCAAGGTTACCAGCGGTCAAGGCTTTATTAGCTGCAGCTAGTTGTTTAACTGGTTTGAGGATAAAACGACGAATAAACCACCAGCCCCCGGCAATGTTAATCAGCACTATAAGCGCACCAGAACCCATCAGAATGAGAATGGTTGAACGCGCCTGAGAGCGAATGGAGGTAGCGTCATAATCAACAAATAAAACACCGTTGATCGGGCTTTTCTCAACATCACCATGACACTCTTTACATTGGGGTTTGTTGCGCACGGGGTGAATACTTCTCAGTATCTCACTACCATCTCCGCCACGAATAAATTGTGTAAACGGTACACTAGACTGAAAAAAATCAAGGCTTAACTGGCTGCCTATTCTTCTCTTGTCGCCGGCAAAGCGAACCTCGCCCGTGGGGGTGGCAATCATTACTCCTTTGATTTTTGGTTGCTCAGATAATCGCCCGACAATGGTACGCAAGCCATCAAGATCTCTCTTCAGCATGGCGTTTTCGAGGGAGGTCTGTAGCAGATAGTTAACCTGGGAAACAGCATCTGCACGTTCACGCTCTAACTCACTCTTATAGAGCGCAATGAAAAGCATTACAAACACCAGTGTGCTGACCAAGAGTCCAGCCGCCGTGCCCAGCAAGAATTTTCTGTTGAGGCTCTTTTTAATCCATCGCATCATAGTGACAATCCAATTTGTGAAACTGCCAATCCAAGGCCAGGCCACCCTTATGAGTCTTGATCTAAGGAACCATTAATCTATCAAGACATGAAAACGGAATATCTCTTACTCTCCGGTCAAACCTACTAGGAGCCTGTCCGAGAATAGGCACCGTAGCGAGGGAAGTCCATTTTGAGTCATTTTTTTCGGTCATTTGAGGCGAATTGTTACTCTTATTCAACGAAAATGAGCATAAAAAAGGGCCACAATGGGCTTTCCGTAGTAGGTATCCTATTTTAGGACAGGCCCCTAGAACATTATGTGAAGATATCTGTCCTACCAATAACTAGGTCTTCTAGAGCACTTTCATTCGTAACTATTCAGCTATACCTATTTGGGAGCTATTTTCACCAGGGGTCGGAGTCGATTGCGTCAAGATGGGTGAAAAATGCACTTTTTTACGGCGCAATCGACTCCGACCCCGAACCCAGCTGAATAGTTACTTTCATTCTATACATATAGCACTAAATTGCTCTGTCAATATGTCAGGCGATAGTAACGTTTTTCTTACTGAGTAGTCGTCTGACTCAAGGTGATAAAAAATCCACTTACGCTCTCCTCATCGCACCACCCTGACACCCAATTCATATCATGCCCTAATGTCATGTTTTTTAAAACAGCTAATTAGTTCCATATAAATTGACTTTAAAAGTGCCTCTTTTTCACTCCTGACTCTGCCTGATATTCAGATTGTATTCATGTGGTTAGAAATTCACCTCCAAATCACCACCAGGCTAAGCAGCAGGTCAACATGCATCCATTCTAACGTCACCATAACCTCAACAAAGCGCCTTAAGCAGTCACAATAGGAAAATAGGCTATGACAAAATAGCACATGACCTCAATTTCCAATGCAACCATTTAACCCTACAAAATCAATATTTATCTCTTGATAATCATAAAGATATAAAAATTACGGCCAGACTGGCATCCCTATTGCTATCATTACACACATCATTCGTAATCAGACTGAGCAAGAGGTGCATATGAAAGTAGGTGTATTACCAAGGAATTTAATTTTATCTATGGTGATGGGCATGGGTGCAATAGCATCAAGTCTTGCACTCGCCGAATACCCAACAGCAGGTGTAACACCTGACCAGCGTCCACAAGGGGCTCCCGTCATCACCCAGGTGACTCATGACAGCCAGTGGATGAAAAATGCCTTACGCGGCATAGACAAACCCTATCCAGAGAGCCTCTCTTTTCTGGAAGACCAAGGTAATTGGTACACTCCCTTTAACCACCCCGGCGCGACGGGTCCCTACGATATCCGTGGACTACATCGCTAACTTCTGTGGTGCTCACTCTATATTATTAACAACTCTTAGAATTGCGGTCCATTCAAATGGTTCCTCATGACAAGACCCAGGTCAATCAAGTGACCTAATCAACACTAAAAACAACTGGAGACTTCAAAAAAATGGCTAACACTCGAATGCTTAAACTGAAAAGATCTATCGGTATCACCTTGGCTCTTACTGCTCTTGCAGCGGCACCTGTCATGGCTAGCATGTCCGGCATGTCCGGCATGTACGGCATGGGCGGAATGTCCGGCATGAACGGAATGTCCGGCATGGGCGGAATGTCCGGCATGGGCGGAATGTCCGGCATGGGCGGAATGTCCGGCATGGGCGGAATGTCCGGCATGGGCGGAATGTCCGGCATGGGCGGAATGTCCGGCATGGGCGGAATGTCCGGCATGGGC
>JBEVXV010000148.1:0-3787 GCA_040505915.1 Sedimenticola sp.
TGTCAGAATTTGGCAAAAATTCCCAAAAGGGCTAATAGACGGCCAGCCAGGGGATGAAAAAAAACTTTTGATGGCATTTTTTGTTACAAGTGGGTACCCATGCTAGTTTATATCTATGATGTGTAAGCTTTCATATAGGGGTGGATACCCCCTCAAGTTTGACCTTTGAAGGTCATTTTCAAGGTCATTTAGAGGTTAAATCGATAGAAATCGGTTATTTTCATGTTTGCATTCTAAAAGCTGCACACTACTACCAAAAGTTTCTCTGACGATGCGGATCAGTTATCAAATGGTCGTACTATTATTTTTAGTAACAAAGTAAATAAAAAAAAATGGAATTATAATTCAAAATGGCCGCCAAAACAATTAGAAATTACATTTATTTGTAAAAAACAACGTACACTAGCCATGTAAGTGTATATGTTCTTGAACATGCGTACACCTTTCATTTATATAACCAAATGTGTATCATATTGGCCGTCTTTTCTTTTCATGAAATACATATAAGTTGCAAATTGTAAATCCAAGATGGCCGCCGTTAGGAATTGTTCAAATTACTAACTATTTAATCGTAATTATGCTTGTCTTCTGGATACAATTTTAATTTATTGTTCTTACCAATGGGACTATACAATATACATAGTGTGACATTTGTAGGTGGTTTCAATGCCATTTCGAGATCAAATTAAGAAGACTAATACATGTGCACGTTTTATGTATTTATCTCAACAAATAGTATTATCGGGTCGATACATTAAGCACGTTCGCCAATCATGTCCTATGACTCTACTATAGTTCGCAGATTTGTTCAAAATCGTGACTTATCATACTTGCTCGCCGAATAGTTACGTAGTTACAAGTTAGTCCCAGTTACAAACTTACATGCCGAATGGATTGCAGCACATGTCTGCATTACATGCACACGCAGGTGTACAAATGATTCCCGACTTATTACATTTACATGATGCCATTTTGCACTTCTTGGTACAACCACAGGCGACCAACTCGACACAAGCAGCTGGCACAGAAGGAAGGGAGGACCAGATTATCTGTATACCGTCTCTACCAGCTTTCCATCCCCCAGTGTCCAATGGTGACTCAATGTTCATCGCTGGAACGTTGGCATGTAACCAAATCTTTGTCTGGTAGTTGGCTCTACGTAGGTGTAGTTTTAGAGCATCACTGGTAGGAGGAAGCATCTCTATCGACTTTTTACCCTTAACGAACATGGCATGTCTTGCGCTATCTATACCGTGCATATGCGATGATGCACCGTACAGATGGCACACAAATTCTTCAACCTTTTCCACTGGTCCATCGCGACCTACGCCATCGATAAGTTCGGGGTACTTAACGAAAACCTTCCAACCGCTTTTCTTGCCGTGACCAGTAAAAGACGAAGTCGTATCGCACCCCGTAAGTGCATGGAATCCAGGTAAATTATTAACAACTGTCTTTGGCAGCGAGTTAGCAATGCTGGTAACCGAGTAGTACTTGCGTTGTTTGGCTGTCCCGCCAACCATCCACACGTCAGCCTTGAGGTGACCCAGAAAATGTATCATCATAACAAGTACATCTGTATCCCTACATTCGACAAGTATTCGCTCGTAACCTTGTGAGATTGCATCCGTGGAATGAAGAATGATACGCGTGTCTGCTTCCTCGTGGTTAGCTTCCAGCTCAGATACATCTGTACGACGTGTTGATTTGGCTTCACATTCCGATTCAAATCCACCAGCAGTGATGAGTTCATTCCTCTCCGCGATGGCTGTACCATACTCCATGATACGCCTGCTCAAGAACAATGCCAAGTCGGCTTTATTTTCATCCAGAGCGATGAACTGTGCCCATACATAGGGTAATGGTACATTGCCGTTGTCAATTAGTTTGCGAATGGGACGTTTCTTTCTGTGATTCCGTCTAGCACGCGTTAAGCTTTTAATGGATTGCGTTCCAAGGTACCTATCGAACACTACATCGATTCGTGTTACGGTAACACTGAATTTTCTGATAATTACTTTAATGAAATATTCGGCGTAATCGTTGAATGTCAGACAGCCTGATGGCTTTCCCATTGCTTGTATCATAGCATGTCCATCGAGTAATGCAAGATTTTACATTTTCCTGTGCATCTGGCAATGATGTTGGCACCTGTGCGTTAATGTCTGTAACAAGTAGACCAAGTAGATCGGATTTTGCTGCCGAATTCATTTCGCCATCTAGCTTAGCCAATGATAGAGGCACAGGAGAAAGCTCGTGCTTCAAAATCTCATCCATTTTCACATTCCGTCCAGCCTGTGCAACAGTTAGTAGCTTCTGTATCAGTTTTCGATCAGCCTTAACTACTTTCTTTTCCTGCTTTTGATTCACAGTTGAGCAGTGGTACAATGAAGCAAATGTTTTAGAACAATTCCGTTTCATTGTGTCATGGAATGGGATAGTTGTGTCAATTAATCGCTCTGTAACATTAACCTTTACCATGTGCATGCCCCTTGACTCAGCTGACAGTAAATCCGCCTTAATCTCATTGGATGCGACATCATTTGAGGTCAATGAAACTAGAGGCGCATTGTGATAATTTCTCTCCAGTATAGCACATGTACTTTCTTCTGCATTTGAATGATCAGGCTGTGGTTCGTCCAACGCAGTTGATTTGTCAGTGATCTTGAACACATTGAACCTGTGAAATAAATCGGTTAAACGGTTCACAGCATCACAGTCATGTCTTTGTGGTGACGAAATGTCATTCTTGCGTGTGGACAGAGCTTGCTTCTCGTTTTCGCCATCATCAAACCCATACAGGGACTTCGTAGCATGAGACACGTTTGATCTCTCAGCCCATGTTGCACAAAATCGGTCTCTTGCAGTGTCGTTCCGAGTGATTCCTATGATTCCATTTGAAATCTTGCACATCCGATTCATCCATTCAGTTGCCTGGTCTACGGGAACTTGATTAAACCGCTTGTTGCTTCGTTTGACCACGAAGTTGCCTGCCATGAACTCTGCATAAACTTCTGGAGCTGTTGCAGCAAGTCCCTTCATATCGGCCAGGTAAATAGGTCCCCACCTTGCGTAGTTCGTGTGATCATATATTGTCATCCAGGGAAGCATTGCAGCAAATGCATCGATATGGAGACTCCAGTTACCATCTCGGTTGGCTCGAATGAAGTCTAATAGGATATCGACCATTTCTATATAGCTATGCCAGTATTTGAAGTTTGGATCCGCGTCCAATTCGGAGCTGAACTTCTTCACGAGCGTTTGAAGCTCTGGATCATTCAATAATTGCACCAGTTCTGCGATAGCATGGGATGCTCTGGTGCTAGATTCTTTTAAACTTGTCTGCACGAGAGATACACATCGCTTCAATGACGTTGTAACTGTGTCATTATTTTCGTTTAACCATCTTTCAAAGCTAGTCCACCATACCCGATTGAGAGCTTCGTATGCCCATATGTGGCCTTGCACTGCTCGATAGTATGCTTTGCCATTCATCATCGCATCTGTACTATTCTCCGCAAAGAGACCACTCTCAACCCAAATGTCAACGAGGCCGGCGTTTTCAAGGTGATTCCCAATTGCTTTCAGAAAGTTGAACAAAATATGTAGATCACCAAGTAACACAACAACATCCTTATACCGGTTTTGATTCGCCCACACCAGTGATTTCGCTCGACTGTACAATGGCTGATCAACTAAAAAAATGTGTGTGAAAACCCGCACTTGAATTGACACAAATATCAAAATACAAACTCCTCTTTGTACACAAATGGGTAAGTGTTTCATA
>JBEVXV010000149.1:0-2575 GCA_040505915.1 Sedimenticola sp.
TTGAGTCAGGGCTGTTTGATTACAACCGGTTGAGAAATGATTAAGGCGCATCTTAATAGCTTTGTAACTATTCAGCGGGTGTTTGGGGTCGGAGTCGATTGTGCCGTAAAAAGGTGCATTTTCCACCACTGTTGACCCGTTAACTTTTTAGTATGTTGCAGTAACTCCTTTGGTGGAGGTGTTTTTTAGGGCGCATATATCAACAGCAACATGACATACTGCAATGGAACATTCCCTCTCCCTAGGAGGGAGAGGGCCAGGGTGAATTAAATCAATGGGTTACCTATTGACCCCCCTCACCCCAACCCTCTCCCCAATGTGGAGAGGGAGTTAAACCGGCCTACCACATCAATTTTACCTACCTTTGTTTCACGGTTTGACTCCGACCCCTGCCGTAAGTCGTTTAGAGGCTCCTAACCTGATGTGGCCAATATGATCGCCCGCCGTGGTGCAGGATGGCCCTCAATGGTTAGCTGTGGGTTGGTGGGGTCGAGGTAGTCCGAAAGAGACTCGAACTGCATCCACTCGGTCTTGCGCTGCTCATCTAACGAGGTAGTAGTGACATCGACCAGCCGCACCTCTTTGAAGCCGCAACGGCTTAGCCAGGCACAGAGTGTTGCCGGGGAGGGGATGAACCAGACGTTGCGCATCTTGGCGTAACGACCATCAGGTACCAGCACTTGCCCCTCATCGCCCTCAATCACCAGGGTCTCCAATACCAGCTCCCCCCCCTGTCGCAGGCAGCTCTTGAGTTCATAGAGGTGGTCGATGGGGGAGCGACGATGGTAGAGGACACCCATGGAGAAGACGCTGTCAAATGCCCGCAGGTTGGTTGGCAGCTGCTCTATCCCCAGGGGGAGCAGGTGAACCGGGTAATCCTTCCCGAGGAAATGACGGACGGCAAGAAACTGGGCAAGAAACAGCTGGGTGGGATCGATACCGATAACGAGGTCGGCACCCGCACCGGCCATGCGCCAGCAGTGGTAGCCGTTGCCGCAGCCCACATCCAGCACAGAGCGCCCCTTCAGTGGAGTGATATGGGGTGCCAGACGATCCCACTTCCAATCTGATCGCCATTCGGTATCGATATCGATACCATGGAGACGATAGGGACCTTTGCGCCAGGGATGAAGCGCTTTGAGCAGGGCTCTGGTCTGGGCCAGCTGCTTATCGCTCAGCACCTCTTTACCCGCCACAGCCACTGTGGTCAGGTTTAATTCAACTTGGGCCGCTGTCACCAGTGGCAGCTGCTCTATGGCATCGAGCCAGCGACTAAACTCACCGTGTCTCTGTTGGCTGAAGAGCCGCTCCAACTGCTCGGGGATCTGTGCTGCCCAGGACTCCAGGGCTGAGTCTCTCATCCGTTCAAAGAGCGGAGTGTAGTCGATCACTTGTGCGCCACCAGGGATACAAAGTTGAAACATTGGAACCAGAGGTGGGCTCTGTTGAATCCAGCCTCTTTCAGCCGCTGTTTATGGGCTGCCAGTGTCTCCGGGATAAGTACGTTATCGAGGGCGCTGCGTTTGCGGCTGATCTCCAGGTCATTATAACCGTTGGCACGTTTGAAGGCGTGATGCATCTCCATCTGCAGCCGCTCCTCCTCGGGGTTTTCGAAGGCAATCTTCTCCGACAGGATCAGAATACCCTGGGGATTAAGCCCTTGGTAGATCGTCTGTAGCAGCGGCAGGCGCTGCTCCACAGGAATAAATTGCAGAGTGAAGTTAAGCGTCACCAGGGAGGCGTTGCTGATTTCGATATCCTGGATATCGGCACAGACCAGCGCTATTGGCGTCTCTCCTGTGCTGTGATTGAGGTGCTGCTGTGCCTTTTCAATCATCGGGATCGAATTGTCGACGGCGACAATATGGCACCCCTCGGCCTCTATGCCCTGCTGTATGGAGAGACTGGTGGCACCGAGGGAACAGCCCAGGTCATAGCAGTAGCTATGGGGCTCTACATACTGGGTAGCGAGCACAGCGGTCATGCCGATGACTGAGGCATAGCCCGGTACCGAGCGCTCAATCATATCCGAAAATACATCGGCTACCCTCTCGTCAAAAGTGAAGCCGCCCGGTTCACCATGAGATGCGGAATAGATCTGATCGCGGTCTGATGATCTGCTCATGATTCTCTATTTATCCTAAAACCCTAATCGGGTTACCCTCTATTATAAACAATGGCCAAGCGCTGGTTTGGGGATTATATATAGGGGGGTGGATTGCAGCCAAAAAAAAGCCCGACTGAGGAAGTCGGGCTGAAGAATACCACCAAAGGAGGATGGAGGTTTGGGTGGTCAAAAGAACACGGCACCACTGCGATACTGCCTTCGGCCGTGCGCTATTGACCATTAAGCGGTTCAATAAAAATGTACAGATTCTGTGCATTAATGATGAATTGAAAATAATAATATTCTAATATAAGCATTTCGTCAAATATTATTTTGTAGCGCTCTTCAAGGTGATGAATTCAATCTGAAAGAGAACCTTCCTGGAGGTGAATCTGTTCGATCTATTGCCTGATGCGGCTGATCTACAGGTGGCATTGCCAGCATCGTTATGGCGCTGGAAAAAGGGGA
>JBEVXV010000150.1:0-3320 GCA_040505915.1 Sedimenticola sp.
ATCAATCAACACGGGGTGGCTTGACTATACTAACCAATGAGGATACAAGTAATGCAACGTACCTGTGCTACACATAATTCGTAATTGTGTTCTGGGTAATAAAAATGGCGGATGTGTTTTTTCAACTACGGTAAACAAACGGTACAATTTTGAACATTTGGTGAATATGGGTGTTTCTGTGGACATATGGAGAGCTAGAATCGGATGCTTTATACAACCGGTCAAATGCAGAGCATGTGTACGGACACTGAAGGTACGTGGGAGTTCTATATCGATGACATTACGTGTGGCCCTCGCGCTGGGTGTCCTGTTGATAATGGCGGGTGTTGAGCTCAACCCCGGTCCACGTCAGCCGACTAGTATGAACAGAACTAGCTCTCAGACACAGCTACATGTTACCGAGTCGGGCAGTGTGGGTGTGAGTACACGGTCTACCAGACAAACAGGGGGCGACCCTGCCAACCAGGATTTGACTGCTGTTTTACTTGATATACAAAGCAAACTACACAACCTCGACAAAAACTACACGGACATGTCCCACACATATTCGAAATTGGATGATAAAATAGGTCAAGTGCATAGTGAGCTCAAAACTGAAAACGAACAATTACGACGTAACCAATCACGACTTGAAGATAAATTGGCACATGTTGAAGACAAACTTGACAGGCTAGAAGGACAAAGTAAACGTAATAACCTTTTGTTTTATGATTGTTCCCAAGATGAGGTCCCGGAACCATGGAGTGTAAGCGAAACGAAAGTCAAAGACTATATGCGGGATACACTCTCCATGAACACAGATGATATACATATTGAACGGGCTCACAGACTGACACGCAGACGAAATTCACCCATTATTGCGAAATTTAATGATTATAAACAACGACAATCTGTTTTCGAAGCTGTGAACGAGAAACGTCGACATGATAGTAACTGGGTCAACCCACACCGCGTGACTGAAGACTTTACACAGCGGGTGCGTAATGATCGGAGAAATCTCGGACACTACTTACGCGAGGCCAAAGCACAAGGACGTAGGGCCGTATTGCGGTATAACAAGCTTATCGTTGATGGTGAAGTCTACACGTATGATAGCCAACATGAGAAAGTAGTTTCCGCTCGAGATACACAACGATCACACGATATTCTACTTAGTATGTCGGGAAATGACCGCGGCATAAATAACCCCACTACACGTGCTAATATGTCAACAAGACCACGTGACGGCAACGTGGATAGTATAAACACTGGCGACAGCCAATCAAACTACGCCACTGAGCCACGTGGAACCGGCGACCGTGAAAATGACAACAGATCGGAACAAGAAAGATAGGAGGCGGGTCGAGGCCCCGGAAACAGCATAAACAATGTAAATATAAAGTTTCGGCTCAGTACATGGAACATTGAAGGTTTATTTAAATATAGAGACGATGTTAGTGTTATTGATTATATACGTAAGACAGATATATGTGCATTTTGTGAAACATGGGGAAAAACTGAAAGCGATTTTGACAACTTTGTTCCAGGGTTTCATAATTTTAGTACGATCAGACCAAAACGCTCGGTAAGGGGACGTCACTCTGGTGGAGTAACCGTTTTGGTCAACTCTAGCCTGGTTGAATTGCATTTAATAGAACGGATATATTCTTGTTTACAAAACTGTGTCATACTAAAACTGGATTGTCTGCACTTTACTAATATCAGCGAAAGTATAATCTTGTGTTTTGTATATATCTCACCCGAATATTCACCTGTTTATAATAATATGGTTGGGCAAAACGGTGTAGACAACTTTGAGGCAAATCTTTTGCGAATTTCAATTGAATATCCGGATTCCGAAATATTTATAGCTGGTGACATGAACGCTAGATGTGGTCTTTTGCAGGATGTAATTTTTGAAGACGATGTTGATCACATTTTAGGCGAGGAGGCATTTTATGAATCAGACAATTTTTCATTAAATCGAGAATCAAAGGATCAAACACATAATAATTTTGGGTTATCTTTAATAGAAATGTGTAAAATGTACGGAATTCATATTCTGAATGGCAGGTTTTCATCAGATAAAGGTGGTAATTATACATGTATAGCAAATGACGGCGCAAGCATTGTAGATTATATGATTGCCTCCTCATCTCTCTTTCCATTATTATCAGACTTTAAGGTTGGCGACCGATCAGAAACCGTTCATTTTCCGCTTATGTGCACATTAACCCTGGAAGAAAGTGTCAGTAATCGAGAGTATGATAATATATTGAATGACGCTAATCATGCTAATTGTGAGGAATCATTCACGAAATTTAGATGGAACGAAGAGAAGAAAAATGACTTCATAATTAAATTTCAAAATGTTTTACATAGCTCTGTGAATAATATTATGGTTGAAATTAATTCAAATTTAGATATAGCAGTTGATATGATTACAAGTGTATATCACCAGGCAGCAGAACATATGAAAATTAGACCATTTAGTTTGCACGGTGGCAGTGAACAGCCGGCGTGGTGGGACGACCAGTGTGAAACTATGAAAAGGCAAAAACAACAAGCACTAGTTACATTTAGATCAAATACTAATGATATTACCTTAATGAGTTATAAAAAGCTTCGGAATGAATTTAAACATGTTTGTGATGTTAAAAAGAAAACATTTCAGCTATGTCAAAGGCAAAAACTTGTCGATGCGAGGTTTAATTTGAATATGTTTTGGCGTACTGTAAAACAAATGCGTTATAGACGCTTACAGACGGCAAATATCCCATGCAGTCAGTGGTATAATCATTTTAAGGCATTGTTGTACAATAATGAAGCCGGTGTTATAGACCCTGATCAGTGGACAGGAAATGATGAAAATCCTAATGATATTTTAAATGTAATGATTTCAGAAGCGGAAATTACGAAAAGTATAATTTCGTTAAACTCTGGAAAATCAGGAGGTCCTAATGGTATGGTTTCTGAAATGATCAAATGTACATTAAATGAAATGACACCTGTGCTTCATTCATTGTACAACACTGTCTTTACTTCTGGTCAATTTCCAAGAGCCTGGGGCCAAAGTATTCTGTGTCCAGTACATAAGAAAGGCTCATGGTCAGACACTGACAACTTTCGCGGTATATCACTCATAGATGTATTAAACAAAGTATTTACTGGTATATTAAATGAGCGACTATGCCGTTGGGCAGAAGTAAACAATGTTATAGACGAGTCCCAGGCGGGTTTTCGCAAGGGTTACTCCACTATAGATAATTTGTTTACATTGCAAGCAATGGTACAAAAATATTTAAGTAAGCGCAGAGGAAGGTTTTACTGTTTATTTATAG
>JBEVXV010000151.1:0-4472 GCA_040505915.1 Sedimenticola sp.
CAAGAAGGATATGGGTTTACTGTGAAAGACATTACTAGTTGTATGTATCATTCAGATGACACTCCAGATTTCATAATATACAACCGCGATGTTAAAAAGTTACTTGAAGACCACTATGGTGACAAAATTCAATTTGCTCCGAATCCTAGGCGTAATGAATCCGAACTTGTTTTTTCTTCCAACATCACAGCCGCGGACTTAGCTATCAAAATTAAAAATCTTGACGCTGTTAGACACGTAGGTGAAACATTGAACAAAGCCGCTAAACATGTCGATTATGGCCTGGACGACAAGTTCTGTGATGCTGAAGAGCTTAAGCATTCCTGGGAAAACACGATAATCCCTGACGAATGGCTGACATTCTATTCAGCATTATACGACATTCCCAAATCAATGATGGCCAAAATGGAAATGATGCAAATGCCAGATGAGGAAGAACATGCATACTGTGATGATGGTGAAGACACTTTGTTTGACGAAGAGGATAGATGGGCTTTGAAAAATCGGCATTCCAAACTCAACTGTCATTTCCAGATGGCATATAACCATATTCACCAGGGCCGGAGAAAAACCCCACTCCACACAATGCTAGGACAATACATGTATGGAAAGACACGCAGCAGGGAGATACTCACAACACTGAACAGAGTAGGGACCTCGTCTAGCTACAATGAAGTGAAGCGATCAAGGTGTCTCATGTGTGCTTACACAATACAGTCATCGGAGGCCACTGGGGTGCCCATTCCAAGCCATTTTTCTGACGACGGCTGGGCATTTGGCGCCTTTGACAATGAAGATTTCGAAGATAATTCATCCATTTCCGGTACCCAAGGCAAACATTATACAGCGCAGGCTCTTTACCAGGAGACCACTTCACCAGCTAAGTCGAAGCCTTCTGTATCAAGCACGAATCTCTCGAAATTCGCACGCCCGTCAAAAGACAAACTTCCTTGTCAAATTGTACCGTCTCACCACAAACCCGTGATGAAACCTACATTACCACCCAACTTTAGGCTTGTGGATAACATTGACGTGGATATTTTATCTGATGCTGAGGAAGCTGTAGAGCAGTCAGTCAATACCGAATTCCTCATATCACTCATTCGCTGTGGACTCCCATGCTCTGCTGCTGCTCCTGGCGAGCTTCCTCCCTGGGGTGGAATTCATGCACTGGTCACAACAGCAAACGTGCCACTGATGAGAGTTGGTTTTCTCCCTGTTATCCCTTCACCTGTGACAGAATATGCCACTGTCCGCAAGGCACTGACCAATTTCCAGGCATCCCGGCGCCAGTTGAATCAAGATACTATGGCCATAGTTTCTGATGAAGGTGTGTATCACATTATTGTTGATATAGTCATGAGTGAGCCGGGCACTTTCGACGACCTTTTTCCAATGTTAGGAATGTTTCACTTCGTTAAGGTACTTCTGCGGTGTGCAGGGAGGTACCTAAGTGGCAGTGGAATGAGCGATGCACTTATTGAAAGTGAGGTTTTTGGACCAAAAACAGTTTCAACTGTGCTCTCCGGTGGCCACTACGTCAGGTCATTAACAGGAATGCTGATCGTATCAGAGGTTCTTGATTCTCTCATGTGGAATGCATTCTGGCAGTCAAATGATCCCACGTCTGTACCCTTTGTTCAGTCTGCCATTCAGCTCAAGGATGTATTGCAAACAAAGAGGCGGGAGGGGTCTGTCCCAAAGTTTGAGCAGGTATCCGCTGATGCTGCCGATCTCCGTCAACAATTTAACACATTTGTTCAAGGGTGCCAGGAGAAATCGGAATTGTGCCAGTACTTCGTGAATTTTCAGAAGATTGTTGCAATAATCAAGCAGCTGATTGTAGCAGACCGTGATGGTAACTGGCAGTTGCATGTCGGAACGGTGAAGGCTTCGATGGGCATCCTACGCGAGTTTGATGCTATCAATTATCTGCGGTACGCATCATGGTACTTGGAGAGGATTCAGGTTCTGGAGGTCACATATCCCACACTCTACCGCCGGTTCTGTATGGGCCAGTTTGTTGTGAAAGACCGACCGGGTGCGGTATTTGCTGCGGTGTCAGGGGATATGAAGCTGGAGCAGTCACAGAACAGATTCTCACAGGGTCCAGGTGGACATGTGATTGTTGGGAGCGCTGGAGATGCTGCTGTTGTGGCCGAGTTTGGGCTTCTGTTTCATGAGATCCTTGCGATCAGCAATCTTCTCCAGTTACTCACCAATGCTCGACTCATGGATCATCTGGAAACGACAATACAGCATGAGCTCGGTGGCCGAAAGGGTTTGATATTTGACCGAAATGTGGCACGATTACTAGACTTTGTAAAGGCCCGGGAAAATCCCTTCATTGTTGTGGCACCACATGTTCCACTCTACAACATAGTGACAAAGCACATTGTCAATGACATCGTAAAGGCGAGACTTCTGAAGGCGCTGGAGAACGGTGACATAGCATACCGGCAATTCCGTGATGAGCGGTACGTGGTCAGGTCTAAAAAACTTAGCGTCACCATATCTAAGGTGAATCTTCCTGCCTTTGACTCACAGTGTACAACGAAAACCAATACGGTTCCAACCAGGACTGCCGTTTCCGCACAGGATATCGCATCTGCACAGAGGGAGGCAGAAATTGCTACACTCCGCGGAATGTCGCCAGAAGAGCTGTATTCGCATGACCTTCTGCAATCTAGCCAACTATTTGTCGGCGACATCACAACAAAGCCTGATAAAGCAAAATTGGTCACTGAGCTTGAAACTAACCTTACCTCAAATGAATACCAATTCACCAAAGACAGTCCACAAGCAACACACGTCTTGCTTGACTTTATGTCGAAAATACGACAGTTTCCCAATCTCCGGTCTTTATCAACACATTTTGGTGGAGTCATACAAGAAGTTTTGAAGAGTGCCCGTCGAGTTTGTCCAACACTGGAAATGACGCACATAGTATTCGATAGCTACAATGAATTGAGCATCAAGGATGGCGAGCGGAACCGTAGAGCTGGTGAGGATATCGCTGTCGATTTGGCCGTCGTGGATGAGTCTGTGCCTATTCCACACCAGCTGGACAAGTTCTGGGCATCAAGTCTCAACAAACAGAACCTTCAGCTACTGGCCCGGGATGTGGCGGAACGGGATATGCATGACGTGGTATTGAGTGGAATGGTGGTCAATGAAGAGTTAACATCTGCGAGACTGAAGTTGGCTGGATCACCTGCGAGTGATCTGTCTGATCTTAACAACTGGCAGGAGGAGGCAGACAGTCGCATAATATCTCACGTGCACTGGGCAGTCGGAAGGGGCTGTGAGAGAGCGATCGTAGTGTCTAATGACACAGATACTGTAATTCTTCTCCTGCGCTACATTAGTTTGTTCAAAGAGGGTGGTTTGCAGGAGCTTTGGGTTCAGTACGGGACTGGGGAGAAGCGACGGATGATCCCGCTTCATGTCATGCACCTCAAACTAGGGGAGGAGTTATGCCGTGTACTCATCAAGGCACATGTCACGACTGGGGACGATGCACTCAGCAAAGTGGGCACAAAACATGCTGCACTCGTATGCAGACCGGCAATGCTTCTCTCCAGCTTCGGCGAGTATCCCGTGCTCTCTGAAGCGGAGCTACATCAGGCAGAACTATATCTCGTCCGTGTATGGGCCGGTGCCACAAGCAAAACCACTGCAACTACATTTGACCAATTACGACTTGACGTCCACAGGCATTCAGTGGTAGGGTTAGAGGGGCTACCACCCACATCAAGCGTCATCCGAGGACATCTGAAGAGGTCATTTTATGTGATCCGCAATGCTCTTACTTTACTAGCTGATACCAGTCAGCTCGACCCTCTTGATTACGGTTGGATCAACCAAAATGGAAGCTTACTGCCACTGAAATCGCTAAAACCGGTCCCGGCCAAAATGCTTACCACTTGTGGCTGTCGTGGAAAATGCAATTCAAAGCGCTGTTCATGCAAAGCAGCAGATGTTATGTGTGTGATCTACTGCCACAAGAAGGTCGTTGAGCCGATCTGTGCAAATAGATAAACACATGCCCGGATACCTCACTTTTACTTTTCTCAGGTCTGATAGCTGACATGTATAATGTTCATGTTGTGTTATATAGGGTATATGACATATATCCCATGTATCACTTTGCACTATTATATAGCTGAAGTTAAACATATCTGAAACATCCACAACATGATGCAACACATTTGCCTTTTAAATTAAATGGATGCTTAACAGGAGACACATGTTTACATATAGTAAGTATCACTGCCACGGTACTCACACAGTGGCTGCATAAGACATGTACTCATATCGGCGCAATTTCAATAAGGACCAGTGGCCTTTACTACATGTTTCACTGTATTCCTTGCTAGTTTGTGGAGTGTTGTGTTTAATTTCATTAGTGAACAATGTGTCAGCCAGCCGGATGAGAAGTTGTAAAATAACACAATTTGAAGTCATCAGTT
>JBEVXV010000152.1:0-6543 GCA_040505915.1 Sedimenticola sp.
CCCCGGTCGACTTACCCGCCGCCGTAGATATGTGGATCTGGGGGTCATTCCATGAAGGCTGGATGACACTGTTGACCCTTTGTTGTCCATTCTGTGGATTGTCTAACACTTGCTGTTGTTGGGACAACAAGTTGTTCAAGATTGCTGAATTGTACAGCCCCAGTCCCTCGGGTGGCTGTACATGCGGTATGTCACTTCCGGTGGCACTTCCGGTGTTTGTCTGACTATTTCCGGCGATAATTAGACAACTTCCGGTTGCCATATTGTCACTTCCGGCGGTCTGCTGACTCCCTCCCGTAGGCTGCTGGGCGGATCCCGTTGTCGTGTGGGCACTTGCTACCGGCTCGTTTGCCGACAGTTTCGCGGAGATGTGTGTGATCAGTCTCCGTTGCCCGACAGGGATTTTGGGGGTCGTGATGTCCTCTACGTCCACGAGACGCAGAGATTCCAGGCTGTCGTATCCACGTTTGATGAGCTCGTCTATGGCGTGCTTAGAAACTTGATGTTCTAAGCAGAACTTTATCATGACGTCCGTGGCACTCAAGTCGGATATTAGACCCGTCATTTCCATGGCGTTTTCTTCACCTTCTGAAGCCATAATGAGAAACCGAAGCACTCTAGTCCATTCTGGCCTGTCTCATATGAACCCTACAGGTCGGCATCGGAGTCAAATCGCTGCAGAAGAAACAGTCTTTCCCCGTACAAAACGCACTGCAGTCTAGCAACCTCGCAAATTTTGCTTCGCAAAGGTTTTTACTCGTTACAAAATAAGTGTAGAGCCTCGATTCTTCTGCTGCGGGAATAACATACCAGTCCGGAATTCGGTAAAATGTGCGCACCATGCGGTGTATTTCCACGGGAGTAGGTTTATAACTATATTCCATGTTTCATTTTGAATTTAATCCGGGTGATTAGGGCATTATGAATCCTTCTAGACTTAATCACAATTTACAATCCATTCTGGCGTAAATCTTAATCCAATCTCGCCATGATTTTAGCACTGGATCCCGAACACAAAGGAATCTATAAGCCACGTGGCTATTTTAAATTGACGAAATTGATTAAAATTGAACGTGTTGATATCTTGGCGGAAAACGAATGAGTGCCGCTGATTCTCGGATCTCTGCGATTCACCGGATGCCGTCATTCGATTGGCTGGTGCGTGAACAACAATTAACCTGATTGGTCAACTGTTGCCCAGCCACAAAGATAACCAATGCCCTCTAGCCATTGGCCGATAATCCAGTTACGGATTAATGATTTGCCAGTATGGAAGGTGCTCCGAAAATCCCTAGCGGGGAAAATAGATGTAAAGTTAATAATTAATTAATCCGCTCTCGCGAGAGCGAGACTACCGGGTGCTTGGCAACCGCGAGCCAAGATGGCCGACCAGGAAGTATTTTTCCTTCCGGGACTAAAACTAAAGCATAAAGATGCGCGGCTGCGTGTTCACCGACTTTGGTGATATGATAAGCAGCCGACCATACGAGCTCCTGCAGGGTACAGTTTTAAAAACAGATTAAACATTAATCTGCCTCTTAAACCACTCCCCCTGCAGTACAACAGAACTACATCAGTCAGGTTCCTGCGAAAGGCCCAAAGCAAACACAAAAATAAGTGGGTCTAGAACCTGCCTGATGTAGTCCTTAAAACATGGTGTCTTGCACCATGTGGAAACACATATCTTATTTAAGCATGTAATGTATACAGAGGGACAAAATAAATGCAACACAACAATATATAAGGTTTTTGGGACATGAACCATATACTTGAAATCTGATGTTAAACATGACGTAATGATATATAACAAAGTATAATGAGTCAAGTGGTTATACATGCATGTAGAGCCCGAATGATTTTTAAAGTGATACATGCGTGTCCAACCACAAGTTGAGAACATCAGAGATTTCCAGTATACCTCCGCACTAAGTAAACTTAAACTGATGTCTGATGTAACTATAAGAAGCTGACTGTACAATCTGTTGTACGTGCAAGTGTGAATGAAAGTGTGGAGGTAACCTGGATTATGACACAATTAACAATGTAACGTGGACATGTAATAATTACGGCAATGTCCACGGCCTATGAGGCCCGTGTTTCCTGTACATGGTTCAACAACTAAAACTACTACTATATGTACTATACTAGAAATGCGTGGCCCAACCCATCTATATCTAGGGTGGGTGGGTGGGGAAATTGATTAAAATTGAACGTGTTGATATCTTGGCGGAAAACGAATGAGTGCCGCTGATTCTCGGATCTCTGCGATTCACCGGATGCCGTCATTCGATTGGCTGGTGCGTGAACAACAATTAACCTGATTGGTCAACTGTTGCCCAGCCACAAAGATAACCAATGCCCTCTAGCCATTGGCCGATAATCCAGTTACGGATTAATGATTTGCCAGTATGGAAGGTGCTCCGAAAATCCCTAGCGGGGAAAATAGATGTAAAGTTAATAATTAATTAATCCGCTCTCGCGAGAGCGAGACTACCGGGTGCTTGGCAACCGCGAGCCAAGATGGCCGACCAGGAAGTATTTTTCCTTCCGGGACTAAAACTAAAGCATAAAGATGCGCGGCTGCGTGTTCACCGACTTTGGTGATATGATAAGCAGCCGACCATACGAGCTCCTGCAGGGTACAGTTTTAAAAACAGATTAAACATTAATCTGCCTCTTAAACCACTCCCCCTGCAGTACAACAGAACTACATCAGTCAGGTTCCTGCGAAAGGCCCAAAGCAAACACAAAAATAAGTGGGTCTAGAACCTGCCTGATGTAGTCCTTAAAACATGGTGTCTTGCACCATGTGGAAACACATATCTTATTTAAGCATGTAATGTATACAGAGGGACAAAATAAATGCAACACAACAATATATAAGGTTTTTGGGACATGAACCATATACTTGAAATCTGATGTTAAACATGACGTAATGATATATAACAAAGTATAATGAGTCAAGTGGTTATACATGCATGTAGAGCCCGAATGATTTTTAAAGTGATACATGCGTGTCCAACCACAAGTTGAGAACATCAGAGATTTCCAGTATACCTCCAAACCCCAAAAACCAGTAGGTGTAGGAACATGTAGAATACAAGGTATATATGTACAACAAACCAAACAAGCCTGACATGTCATGTAACCCAGTTTGTACGCGGCACCGGGCAAGGCGACCGCGGACCACCCACACACACCGATTCCGTGTCAGGCTGCACTGACTGATGAGGTTTAGATTTTTACTGCTGCCCCCATGGTGGATGCTACCAGCTGACGGAGTTGCAGCGAAGGTTCCAGGTAACGTTCGTATGCATTACTACTCCAGTCCCCCTGCAACTTAATGAGGTCGGCTGGTAGACCACACTGAAGAGCATAAGTTGCACCCCCACGTCTAAAGCTATGTCCCGATCCCACATGCCCGAAGACAGTCATGCAGTTTGGTGGTGAAAATGCTTGAAGTTAAAGGAACGACTTTGCAACCCGCCTTAAATCGAAAAAGGGGCACTGGCAAATTGCCATGGGGGTGATCAAAGTTAAGTTGAAGCAGCATAGTGGATGGGCAAAAGGGTGAGTCCGTGATGATGGGAAGAGGGATCTGCAATATACGTTGGCGGAATTGGATGACTTTGGACCAGCGCACAGTTAGAATTACCCCCTGTGATGTGAATTCTGCGTCACTGGCGCACAAGTGCCGAGCTGGGTCAAATAAGTCATGTGACGGAACAAGGAGGTTAGACTTGCGGAAGAAGGAGAAGAACCCAACCAAACAAGCTGCCCAGAAAGACCTGTCTAATGAAACATGAAAGTCAAGTCGTTGGAACATGACCTTGAGCAGGTCAATAGTGATGGGGAGTTTTGGATTGCTACTATCTCCCTTCACCCTACGAACCCCCTTCAAAATAGAGGCCACATACCAATTATTATCCAGGGGGTTATGCAGACCCGCTTCTAAGTGAAAAAGTCGGACAACATTTAGGTACTGCCGAACGGAAGCAAAAGTCAAACGCTGAGATAGGAACGCTATGTAGCGCCCCAGATCTGCTTGTGACAGCGGCACAGGGGCGATATTGAGTTGGGAACAAAATTTGATGAACATTGCTCGTTGACTGGCATAAGTCTTTGCGGTCGAGGCAGCGAAAGTGTGGCTACGATATATCCCCACTTCTTGGTCCAGGCTGGCTGACATAGCTGCTGGTGTTCCAGCCTGGACTAGTCCTGATCCGCTGGGTCCTCCACGATTTGAATCTGTCAAGCAGAAAAGTGAGAGACCCTAACGACATATGCCAGACTAACGGATTTGGAGCAATGTAAGGGGCCAACCGCTGTAGGTGACCAGGTGAGTGTAAACGAGATGCACTGTCTGCTACAAAATTTTGTACACCTGGGATATGCTTGGCCGTTAAATGGAAGTTGTGTTTGGCTGACAACCAGAAAAACTCACGAAGACACTGCATCACCGTAGCGTTGCGTGACGTTCCTTTGTTGATTGACGCAACAGTGACAGAATTATCTGAGTATATAATGATCTTCTTGTTTCCCCAAGAGTCAGCCCAACGTCTTGCAGCTATTACTACTGCTAGGACTTCCTTTTCATTAATGTGCAAGCCTCTGGCTTGTGGCCAATCAATTTCCCAATTACAATAAAACCAGTCAGTCCCAAAACTGCCCCCTGCCGCTTCGTCGCATGCATCAGTAAAAACACATTCAATGGGGATGCGGTCAAGCAGCGTTGACTTCCCATTGAATGTCTCCAAGAAACTCGACCACCAGATTAAATCCTGGCGTATGTCTACGGTCAGTAGCGTTCTATGTGACCCGTGTTTGAGCGTGCGGATTTTGTTGAAAATCCGGCGGAGAAAAACTCGCCCGCCTTTCACAACTCCTGCTGCCCATGACAAACGTCCCGCGATGGACTGTATTTGTCGCTTGGTAGCACGTTTATGTGACATGAACTGGTGCAGTTCCTGTTTCATAGATTCAAGTTTTTGCTTGGGCAAACGCAACTGCATAGACACTGAGTCTAGCTCTATCCCTAGAAAAGTGATCGTTGTGGTTGGACCCACCACTTTACCCCAGTGGATAGCGAAACCGAGCTTCCGGAGAAGTTGGATGAGGCACATGAGCGCCTCTTCACACTGATCTTGCGACTTAGAAATTATAAGAAAATCGTCAAGGTATACAACAATCAGGTCATACCCCTTTCGGGCCATCATTCGCTTTACAGCTTGAGTAAGTCTATGGAAAATGCCGGGACTGAGCTTAGCTCCAAATGGTAATTTGGTATCTTTAAGGTATACCGTCTTACCATTAAAATCCCACTTGAAACCAGTGACCGACTGACTACGCTTGCTTATACCAACAGATCTGTATGCAGATTTTAAATCGACCTTGGCGAAGTAGCAGCCTTCTGTCATGAGGGCTGCCGCATCGTCGACACGTGCAAATGTATGGTGCCAGTCTGTCGTGCAGAAGTCATTGACTGCGCGGCCTGTCGGCCGCGAACAGTCGTGGATCAAGCGTACGCCTCCATCCGGTTTGGGGATGGCGGCCATCGGGCTGATTATTTTTGGCGCTTTGCCACAAATGACATAATTTCCATGTTCTATCTCTGTCTTAACTTGTGCGGATGCTTTCTGAAACAATGGACTGTCGGCCTTGGCCGATGGGTGATTACTAACGGAAACCTCGGGTATGCTAATATTGTCATCTATTATGTCAAACCCATGCTGTATTCCGTGTAGTAAAAATGTTTTGTCAACATCATCACCTAGCTCTTCCGCCCATGCTTGAAAGTTAAGGCCCGGAGAGGGGTGGACCTGAATCCCTAGTTTTTTTCAACTGAGTGTTGTATTGCGGAGTGCCGTTGACCGCACCCCTGTACAGAGCACTGGTGCTTGTATCTACAGCTGGGGAATGTGCAGCCTTTGCTGTCGTTGAAGCTCCTACAAATGTTGCCCGACTTCTCCCCTTTACCCTTTGAGCCTGACGGGAGAGCACCCCCTTTCCTAACCCCTTGGGAAGATTGATTTACTGGTCTGTCCCGTGACTGCAGCATAAGGGTGTGAAGATGTTGCACATCCGTGCCCCACCTGAAGTTCATGTTGGCCTGCAACTTACGATACTCTCTGTCATACAAAAATACCGAGATCAGGCTATACTTTTGCACAAGTTGGTATATTTTTGTCGTGTAGGACAGGTAGTCCATAAGTGCAGGGCCAGGCAATTTATTGTCCCCCACCAACCTGTACAGAATGCTCAGGTTTGCTACAGACCATTGGCAGAGAGTGAGAGTGTCCAACTTGGGTCGACGCGGGCCAGATTTGACCACAATATGCTGGTCCCCCTGCCCCCCAATTACTACCTCCTCCTCAATGCTGCCAGACACAAAATCACAAATATCTAGGTGTTCCCCGGTCGACTTACCCGCCGCCGTAGATATGTGGATCTGGGGGTCATTCCATGAAGGCTGGATGACACTGTTGACCCTCTGTTGTCCATTCTGTGGATTGTCTAACACTTGCTGTTGTTGGGACAACAAGT
>JBEVXV010000153.1:0-1762 GCA_040505915.1 Sedimenticola sp.
AATTCCACGGGTGCTATTATCATGGTCACGAATGTCACCTGACGGCAAAGATTACGAACGCCAACTGGTTAAAAAACCGCGAATCCGTTGCTCAGAGAACGCAGAAAACCACCGATTGGCTGCGTTCTAAAAAATTCACGGTAGTTGAGATGCGGGAATGCGACTTTCAGGAATTTTGCAAAGACAACGATAAAATCACCGAAATAGCTTATCAGAGTAGGCCCAGTTTCTGCCAAAAGCATCGCGGTAAAGTTACTGAATCGCAAATTTTAAAGGGCGTGCGCGACAATTCTCTCTTCGGGATGGTGGAAGTGGACATCAGTGTGCCAGAAAAATGGGGCTCCGATTTTCAATCGGAACTTTCTCCGCAAGATTATTTCGGAGAAATGTGTCCCATATTCTGTAATACTGATGTTCCCATGAATGTTATTGGCTCGCACATGCAAGAGCATGTAAAGGAACTGGGACTATCTGATAAGCCGCGTCGCTTACTTGTCGGAGGAACGAAAGCGAGACAGATTCTGGTTGCCACGCCCCTATTACAATGGTATTTGGAGCACGGCATGGTCGTCAGCAAAATATACCAGGTGATTGAATACAGGCGCCAGAAATGTTTCGAGTCGTTCGTCCAGGAGGTGAGCGACGCTAGGCGGGCAGGCGATACAATCCCAGAAAAGGCCATAATCGCTGACACAATGAAGTTGATTGGCAATAGCGGGTACGGTTCATTAATAATGGATAAAACTCGTCATCGGAACATCAAATACGTCTCCGGTGAAGACGAAGCATGCTATCAGGTCAACATACCACAGTTTCGTAGCATGTCATGCCTCGATCTGGAGGACGGATACTATGAAATAGAATCCTCCAAGAAACGAATCAAGCTGGATTTACCCATCCAGCTTGGTTATTTCATCCTCCAGTATGCGAAACTGCGGATGTTGGAATTTTATTATGACTTCGTGGACAAGTTTGTTGACCGTTCCGATTACGAGTATCTTGAAATGGACACGGACTCGGCGTACATGTCATTGTCAGCAGCTTCATTGTCTGAGATTGTAAAACCTGAACTCAAACAGGAATATCAGAGGGGTCTGTCCGGCATGTGCGACGATGCGTATAATTCCCCAACCAATCGCTGGTTACCTCGCACCTGCTGTACAGATCACTCAACATTCGACAGGCGCGTTCCCGGTCTCTTCAAAACCGAGTACGTAGCTGATGAGATGATCGGTCTATGTTCTAAAACGTATCTGGCTAGAAGCGGGGATTCGGTGAAATTTAGCTCGAAGGGAATTTCCAAACGGTACGTACAGAATCCGTTGGACACGTTTCGCTCTGTGATATTCACTCGTCAGCCATCCTCCGGTATGAATATGGGATTCCGGGCTCGCGATAATGGCGTATGCACGTATCGCCAAGAGCGAACCGGATTTTCGTATTTTTACTGCAAACGGAGGGTGTTAGACGATGGAATACACACAGCGCCGTTGGACATCGTACTCTGTCCGTGCCCGTCTGGCCCTGACTCTGACGCACCGATCCCCGAAGCCGAATTGTTGGACATTTTGAATAGTCTTCAGTGAGAACCGAGTACCCTGATCATTGGAAACATGACCTATAGACCGATCATCTCATTTTCTACGTGGTCCATTCAGTTTGAGTTATCCATTGTGCTATTTCCTCTACAAATGTGCTTTATTTATAAATGTATATACCTTGTAATTTATTGGAATACTATGTGTTACTGTTAGTCGAGTCC
>JBEVXV010000154.1:0-1024 GCA_040505915.1 Sedimenticola sp.
ACACAGGGTACCAGCTGAACAGATGAGGGGAGCATTTGATGATAATTCTGAGATAATATTTTTTATTGTTTGATAAAAACATATGTTGTTGGTACTCGTTAGAATCGCCTCGGCGCATACGTTTTACCCGATAATTGAAGAAAAGTATCCCAACATTTTCATCAAATACCCCATTTTATTTTAAGACTAGCAATGGTTTACCGGGTTTTCTCAGTGAAATATAACTGGATCTTACACTGTTTGAAACCACAGGTTAAAGTATCGTACCTTGGTCTAAAAATCTAAAAATCTAAAAAACACACCTGAAAGTATCATAATAAACGAAAAGAAAAATGTTTTTTCGGCTCGTCTTTATGTGTATTATACTATATGGTTAGGGAGCCCAGAGACTTTTATTTGACTGTCGTGTTCCAAAAGGTCTGAAGGTTGCTTCTTATAGGAAATTTTCTCTAGTTTTCGAAAATGCGCGTCTTAAGTGCACAAACCTGTGCAATTTTTCTGTAAATCTCGTTTTGTCTCGCCAAGTCTCGCAAAAAATATAAAAAATGTGATACTAGCAAATATTGTCATATACTGGTAAATTATATCTGTTTCTTTCAATTTTATACATAAACTTGTACAATATAGATGATTTAGTCATTTATTAAAGTTTAACATGAACAATTGAACAGAATTACGTCAGAATTCAAAATGGCCGCCATAAAGGACGTATTTTATAATAAAATACGATATATATCTAGTGTATAGACTACCAACACCATATTTCATGATTAAAATTCATTATTTTGTGTCTAACAGGCACGAATAATAGCTGTGACAGGTTTAGAGTTGAAGTACAACCATGGGCGGATTCAGGGGGGGGGGCGGAGCCGGCGTGCGCCCCCCCCCCCTAAAATCGGCGAGTAAATATTTCTTTCTATATTCCAGTGGCATTTAATACTTGGTGTTCTAAAATGCGCCAGAACGCAGGAAATGGGATGTACATTTCATTTTTTTCCGGGGGTGCATGCATGCCCCCGACCCC
>JBEVXV010000154.1:1034-7449 GCA_040505915.1 Sedimenticola sp.
AGTACAACCATGGGCGGATTCAGGGGAGGGGGAGCGGAGCCGGCGTGCGCGCCCCCCCTAAAATCGGCGATTAAATAAATATTTCTTTCTATATTCCAGTGGCATTTCAACAAATACTGTAATACTTGGTGTTCTAAAATGCGCCAGAACGCAGGAAATGGGATGTACATTTCATTTTTTTCCGGGGGTGCATGCATGCCCCCGACCCCCCCCCCCCTAGCCGTTTTCAGACACTATATTATTCAACAACAAATGTTCCCCCCCCCCCGACATGAAATCCTGTATCCGCGCCTGACAACATGGTGGCTGCAAATCTTGTTTATCATGTCGATTCCTCTCAGAATTGTGAAAAATGAGATACTACAAAACGTTGGTGTAACTTTATGAGATCGAGGTCCACATTTATTCTGGAATACCGTACAATTATTTACCGCAGCGTAACTACACACGCTCGGTATATAAATCACAGCGTTGTTGATATTCACCTCACAAATAAGAGCACTGCTTGTTCAATATTTGTTGAATAATTTTGCGCGGCAACTAAACTGTACATGCATAATTATACATTCTGTTGATATACAGTGTGTTCATATTGTCAAAAGTGCCCCTGCGTATCACTCTTGAAAAGGTTCAGCATATAGATAGCTGTAGGATACACAGCAATTTTGTAGTGTATTTACGTGTAGTAACATGTCTCGTCCACCAGATGAACAGACATGTATTCTTCACATTGGTCCCGCTTCGAGTGAGAAAATAAAGCCCATTGATGACAAAACATGGGACAATATTGTTATGGCAAAAGAAGCAAGGCAATCAGCACGGAAGTTCAGTGACTCGAAATATGCCCCCCTTTGTCATAATCTACCGGCAGCATATGACGGTACACGTCATGGCTACCATAGACAGTGTTACAGTAATTTTACGGCAGTTTCCCCGTCATTTCCGATTGAAAAGGACACTCCAAAACAGAACCCCCCAGTTTTACGGTCATGCGTTTCAGGTCCATCTACTGCATCGACATCTGGGGTTGTTAAACCAGTTTGCATATTCTGCCATAGTGTACGAAAAAGAAACAACAAGAAATTTGAGAATCTTGGACAATGTGAAACACCATCAGCTAATGAAGCTATCAAAAAAGCAGCAATCATTTTAGATGATCAGGCGTTCTTATCTCAGTACGGTGATATTGATTTTATCGCAAAAGAGGTGAAATACCACCATTCTTGCAGACGATTATACGTAGCATCAGCAGATAGAAAGAAAGATTCAGAACACAAAATACCAACAGGGTATGCAACTGTACGTGATATACATAGTAAGGCATTTGAGCACATTTCAGAGTATGTTCAAATGTATGTAATCAACAAAAAACGGCCAGAATTCATGACATCCATATATAGCAGATATTGTGATGTAGTGGATGAATCGGAACAAGTGTGTGCGGATAGGTACACTGTGCGATTACTGACTACCAAACTTTTGAATAGGTTTGAGAATACAGTGTTAGTTAGCAAAGCAAGTAATAAGGAGGGCACGGTCCTACACCCCATTGACATTGACCCCAAACACGCACAGGAGTGTGCAAACCAGTTCGCAAGTTCAGATCTGTTTGCCGTTACTAAAACTGCCTTCAAACTGCGGGCGACCATATTGAAACTGTTACAATCACCGGGTCTCCCATCTCCGTTATCGACGAACATATTTAAAGATGGGCAGACAGAAACACCGGAAATATTGACTCAATTCCTTAGGTGTTTGATAAGTGGATCGGAGAAGTCGCAGGACACAGAGTCCCGCAGCGAACGATACGTTTCATCCATAGCACAGGATCTGATATATGTAACAACACGTGGTAACGTGAAACCAGCCAAGCATTTATGTGTAGGACTTGGCTTGAAAAGCATGACGGGCAGCAAAAAGGTGATTGAAGTGCTTAACCATTTTGGCCACAGTGTTGGATACAGTAAGGTTGAGGAATTAGAGACGGAATTGGCAACCGACGTTGCAAATAAAAAGGTAATATTACCCGATGGATTAGACGCACAACCAGGACTTGCTACTGGCACGGCCTGGGACAACTATGACGAACTAACAGAGACTCTGTCTGGGGCGGGTACACTGCACGATACATTCGGTATTTGTTACCAGAACGAAAGTAGTATGCATGCAACTCAGCCGTTCGACACTGGAGAATCAAACACTGATGATCATGCATCGTCAGAGCAGTCCGATATTCAGACTCCAATCGTCCAGGTAGAAACAAGAAATAGGAAGAAAAGATCGTTGACTATAGAGGACACGGTGCTTGAGCCTTATAGAAAGAAACCGAAAATAGGAACATTTGTTTACGAAGTGAAGCAAAGCACCGAACCAAACAGTCTGAAAATATTTTCAGAGAGGGATATACTCTGGATGATGTCAACTGCTTTATTACAGAACGTCCCTATGTGGGTTGGTTGGAATTCAAATGTTACAACTGATTTACTTCCATCACAATCGATTGCGTATTTAGAAAACATATGTCTGCCTCCGACACGCCTGGATGTTGTGATTGAAACAATGAAAAGATCACAGAAGGTAGCCGAAGAATGTGGTGACAGTTGCGCTGTAGTGACATACGACTTGGCAGTAGCAAAGCTGGCATTACAGATACAGTCAGAGGAATCACCAAAATATGATAACTTATTTGTGTGTCTCGGTGCTTTCCATATATGCATGGCGTATTTTGCTGCCATTGGACACATTTTGGAAGAATCGGGTGGTCCACAAGTTCTTGTAGAAACCGGTGTTTTAGCACTTGGCTCACGAAACGGGTTTGTATCGGGTAGACACTTCAATCGGTGCAAAAGGTTACATCCTATGTTGGCAAATGCAATGCGTATTCTTCATTTTCGCAGTTTTCTGAAAGCAAATGGCCCCTTACCAGTGAAGTTCATTGAGCAGCTTACTGAACTCAACAACAATCCGTCCCGTACCGCTCTGGAGTCATTCGAGTTGTCTGATGAATTCGTTGAAGTCATGTCCTGCTACAGTGGATTCACACAGTGCACTCGGCGTGGGGATCATGGCGTGAACGCGAAGTTCTGGTTGATATACATAGAACTTGTACAGTTGTACCTCCTGTTCAGTAGGGCTGTCCGAACAAATGACCTGGACTTGTACATTCACTGCTTGGGTGAAATGTGTCCCGTGTTCTTCATGACAAACAGGCCAAATTACTCGCGTTATGGATTGCGGTTCTACATGAATCTACTAAATGTAGACAACACCCACCCTGGTGTAAGAGAGTGTTTGGCCGCTGGTGCACTATCTGTTAGGCGGACTCGTAAACCTTTCACAAGACTGGCTGTTGACCAGACTTTGGAATGCACCGTGAACGCCGATGCTGCTTCTAGAAAAGGCGGTATTGTAGCATTCACAAACTCAGAGGAAGCACGGCGCCGATGGACTGTAGCCCACACAGCAAAAAGTGAGATTGTAGGGCTTCTCATGGAAATGGCAGGCCTAAAGCATAAGGAGGACTGCACCCGTGAACTGAGACCAAGTCGAATAAAACAGGACAACGACAACTTGCAGAAAGTAATAGGGCATATAGAAGATACATTGAACCCATTCAATGTCGAGAAGCAAGACCAGCTAGTGTGTCTGACGACAGGAAGGTCTGTATCACAGGAAGTGACTAACGACATGCTGACCTGCGTCGAAAAGGGAAAGCAGTGGTGTGGAGAATTCACAAAAGAATGCTTTGAAGATGGAAAGCGATTTGAGAAACCTATCAAACGTCGCAAAATTCTTAATTTTGCTTCATCAGCGGTGAAAACGCGGCTAACTGTTAAAGATAGGAAGGTCAAAGAGCTAACGGGTACACGGGATTTGTTTGGACGTCTTCTCTACCTCTCTGTAACTCATGATCTGGATTTGTCACTGGTACTCTCATATCCACTGACCCCAATCCCTTTATCGCTGGGCCATGTAGACGGAGTCAAGCACACAACTGAAAAATCAAAGTTGATGCACGAACTGGAGAGCAGATTGGAATCACCCCATCCAACATCGGTTGATTGTGCAGTGTTTGATGCCATGTTTGTGGTACAGAGTCTGGGTGTCATTCCTGCAACATACGGTGGAATTGCCAACCTTATCTTATCAAGAATATTGATAGCAGACAGAGTAGATTTTGTATGTGACACGTATACGGATACCCCGACCATCAAGGATGTAGAACGTGCTGACCGTGGTGCGCCTGCTTCCAGTATTGAGTATGTTATCACGGGATCAGAGCAAAACATACCAAAATAATTCAATACGTTGCTAAAATACTCGAACTACAAGAAAGCATTGCTGGATTTCCTTGCAGAAGAGTGGAAACAGCCAACTTATGCACCCATAATTGGACAGCGCGAACTTTATGTTGGATTGGGTGATCATGCATGGCTATACACGTGTGAAAGCGGCATTGTTACAAGACAGCCTGTCTCTGTATTGAGATGTTCCCATTACGAGGCTGACACCAGAGTAGTATGGCACATTAAACACATATCGGAGACAAATACTGACGCCCAATCGAATGTCGTTGTGCGATGTGATGACACAGACATACTGGTGACACTGCTCGTGCACGTAGCAAATATGCCTGTCCATATTTGGATGGATGTCGGGAAAAGTGGTAACAATACGCGTCGTTACATTGATGTGACATTACTAGCAAGTCATCTAGGTTCAGACATGACACGAGCCCTACCGGGATTCCATGCATTTACTGGATGCGATTACACCGCCGCTTTTTTCAGAAAGGGAAAGGTAAGACCTCTATCAATCATGGAAAAGGGTGATTTTGTCACAAGCTTTGGAATGCTCGGGGAATCAGAAACGTTACCTCCTACAGTCATTGTGCAACTGGAATCGTTTACTTGCACAGTGTATGGAAACTCGCGACTGAATTCCACTAACGAGGCAAGGTATTCTCTGTTCTGTGACAAATTATCTCCAAAATGTCATGCGCAACCGATGGACAAAATAAAGAAGGTTGAACCGAGTATGCTTCCACCTTCAAAGCCAGCATTGATGCAGAAAATTAAAAGGGCAAACTTGGTAGCTTCGATGTGGAAGGGGGCAAATAAAGAAACGCCATGTACTTGGAAACCAGAAAACAACGGTTGGAAACTTACCAACAGAAAGTATGAACTGTTCTGGTATGACTCAAATCAAATGCCAGATACAGTTTGCTCACATATTGACGAGGACGTATTAGCCGAGGAAGACGACACAGTACAAGACTACTGTTCGTCGTCAGATGAATCTGACAGTAGCGAATAAGCTATGCAGGCAATACAAAAGAAACAAAAGACCCACACAACAACACACTCACTATACGACCAACACAACGACGGTGCCAGCAGTCAAATGCAACACATAATAGCAACGCTTCTATGCAATGATGTACGACTGCAATGGTACAGCTTGGAACAGTCATTGAGGTGAATATCACTGGGGCTGTAAAACCTAGTTAGTGCGGCGCCGCCATGTCAAAGAGCAGCACAAGATAAAAACGGTACATATATAAAGTTATGTATGTCATTTAGAAACTGGCGATATTCTGTACCAATGTATAGTTGATTGGATTATCAAATGAATAACATACATTGACATAAATAGTCGTTTTTAGTTTATCACATATGCTCGTACTAGACGAAAAACGAGATCCAAACTAAACCCATTCCTAAGAAATGGCGGCCATCTTGAAATATAACAGCATTTATTTAAATATCGTATTTTATTGTAGAATGTATCAACACACAGACGGGCACTCATACAATCTAAATCGAATCATGTTACTGTCTGTATATTTCGAAACAAATAGTACTGGCAGACATGTTTTACGTATATGAATTGCACGCGTATTTGCACTACACTCTATTACCAGGAGTTATACGACATAATTTCTTTAAATGATTCACACTAAACACACCACATTCACTATTACTAACTAGTAGACACGATGTATCAACTTTAAATCGCAGAATATGTCTTTATTATACTAAACATGATAACCTAATGCCAATTTTTGATGGAAACACACTTTTTATGGCGGCCATTTTGAATTTGGTCGCCATTTTGTTTTATTATTGTTATTATCACTTGAATAAATATAACAATAATGTATGGCGCACTAATGTGTGAATAAATAAATAAAACAAAGGAACATTTGGTCATGTGTTACTAGGTTTGTTTGTATCTCGGTTTTCATAATTTCGGCGAGAACTCGCGAGATAAAACGAGATCTACAGAAAAATTGCACAGGTTTGTGCACTTAAGACGCGCATTTTCGAAAACTAGAGAAAATTTCCTATAAGAAGCAACCTTCAGACCTTTTGGAACACGACAGTCAAATAAAAGTCTCTGGGCTCCCGGACCA
>JBEVXV010000155.1:0-2403 GCA_040505915.1 Sedimenticola sp.
CGCCAGTCCCAACGTCAATGTTCAATGAAAAGGGGGATATGTGTATCTCGAAATCCAAGTCGACACTGAAAAAGAACCTACAAGTAGAAGTCTCCTGCAGACTGGGCATCCAACCGGATGTTACTGTCATTGATGGGTGTGCAATTCTCTGGATACTGCATTGGCCTAATAGGGGAACTGTACGTGATTTTGTCGATAATTTCACAGGTTACATCTTGGCGAAGAACAAGACATCCGATATATATGTGGTGTTTGACAGGTACTATGACTTCAGCATCAAGAGTGGGACACGGTTTGCTAGAGCTGGAAGGCATGCAAGCAGACGTCATAAGCTGTCCATGAACGCTCCACTGCCGCCGCAGAATGTGGTCTTAACTGTGACAGAAAATAAAGTGCAACTTATTGACCTGATCTGCCAACAGTTGACAGAGGCTGGACGAGGAAGTAAGAGCAAACACAGACTTGTCATTACAGGTTCAGATCCTACACCAGTAGAAATACACCACGGAATTCAACTGCCACGCAGGGACCTTCTGAACACACAAGAAGAGGCCGACGTCATTATGATACACCAAGTTGCACAGGTTGCTGAAGCTGGATCCCAGTGTATTAACGTTATCTCTGACGACACGGATGTGTTTGTTCTCCTCATGTACCACTTTTCGGAACTCAACATGCAGGGTCGATTAACCATGGAGGCAACCAGTGCAGGACGTTCACTGGTTGACATTGGCGCTACAGTAGAAAAACACAAAGACATCGTGAAATATTTACCAGCAGTACATGCCCTTACTGGCTGCGACACAGTGGCACAGTTGTGGGGTAGGGGGAAGGGAACGACACTGGTTGCGGGCCGAGTTCTGCACTCACTTGGGGAAGAGAATGCCGCCATTACTGACGTGATTGACGAGGCCACTGAATTTATCGCCGCATGCTATGGCAGCAAGAAGACGACTCACATGTCTGATGTTCGGCAAGAGGTGTGGTCCACAAAGATGGGGAAACCGAAGCTCACGAAAACACCTGATCTGAAAGCTCTGCCACCCACCACAGAGTCATTTGAGCAAAATGTACGGCGTGCACATATTCAGACAGCAATATGGAAGTCGGCAGCCAATTCAACACCACCATCATTGGATCCAACCCAGTATGGATGGACACGTGATGAAGCATCGAAATCACTTATTCCCATTATGCTGCCACCAAATGTCCCCCTCGCCCCTCCTGAGGTCCTGGAGATGATTCGGTGTGGATGTTCTTCGCAGAGACCATGTTATACTGCGCTATGTCGCTGTACAGCTGCCAAATTATCGTGCACCATGTTCTGCGCATGCCGGGGAGAAACTGTGTGCCAAAACGATCGTACAAAAACAGCTGCTGCCTTTGCTGAAGATGATGATTCTGATCATGATACTGAGTGAGATCAGAAGCACTACATACATACATACCTAAATTCAGTTGGTTTGACATATATCATTGAAAATATCTGCAATGCTGACTAGTAACCATGATGTACCAAACAGTCTGCGTGTATGACTACATGGCATATGTACATTGGCATTGTGAAGAGTGTAGAAATGTGTGAGTTCACGAGAAAGATCATTACATTTTATCAGTTCACATTGAATAGCCATCTAGTCATACACCGTGGCTCTACGTAGGTGAATGCACACCTTCAAGTTTCTGGGTAACTTAAATTATAATGGAGATTCCCGAAGTAAAGCACGAGAACACACACAGCGTCAATACCATACATCGTTGCCAAACTTTTGAAATACATTACAGACGTATGGCTGTGCGATCGGGTGTTACACTGTCATAATTCAAGCGCGTGCGTGACGTCAGATTTGCACTGTGTTAGTTAATGAGACAATATCACGCACATACGTGAATTATACATTTGTACCGCCATTGGTCATCTGTCCCCATAGCCAGCATTTTAGTATAGATACACTACATTCTGTTAAATATGGTATATTATACTGAATTAATATAAACATATGCCTTTTCATATGTTATCATACGACCGCGTGCACAGTGCGCGTGTATAGACATGAAGTATCATGCGAGTATGTACTACATTGTGACTACTGCATATTTGGCCCATTTGGCATGCATCCTGTAAGTATCTAACTGAGAAAAGTATCAAACAACAGTAAATCCTAAATGAATAGTAAGAATGTGCAATTCACTATCATATGATGGTTTACGTCTCAGATGTATTAGCGGTAGCAAATGTTGAAAACCTTTTGCGGCCATCTTGGATTTATGTACGTGCGGCAAGAAACATGTGTACTGCATATATTGTCTCAAACGCTGGTGTGTGTCACACACGGTGAAGGTAAACGCATACAATTGTCTATGTATGCCAATGATAGGAGGCACCAATTTATTTTTTGTTAG
>JBEVXV010000156.1:0-4352 GCA_040505915.1 Sedimenticola sp.
TCAGAAGCTGTTGCAGTAATCGAACCGTATTTTGTGTTACAAAAAAACCTTGCTGCAGACACCGCTGATGCATCGATCGATAACCATACAACTGTCCACATCTTTGTAGTTGTTCTTCCACGAATAATGCGACTGTCATCATGTCAGTCTGTCCTTTCCTCCGACATAAGTTTTTCTGTTTTAATAACCTTCTTAAGCGTCTCTGGCTCACTAGTATTCCGTGATTTCGTGCTAAACAGACACTAATTTCTTTTTGGCTAAAGCCTAGATCGAAGTACAGACGAATAAATTCATGTCGATCCATTACTATACCTGCATCTACAATGGACAGTCACAAGACCACAGTGACATACGGTGTATGGTGATAATTGAGTGGACTTCACTGTATACATGTCATGGCGGACAAAAGCAAATCAGCCAGCTATGTGCCCCTTATATTTTCGCTTACAACTCAAGCAATAATACAAATCTATGCAGATTCTGCTGACAATATACAATGACATAGATATCGCAAGTCTCGAGTCCAAGGATTTGGCCCAGGAATAACGGTAAGTCGGAGAAAAATGCCAATTTGATTGAGTCACTGACGCGTGTTTAGAAAAGTTCAACTTGTCAGTCCATTTGCACGCATACTTTCATATATCTGGATCATTTAACGATTGTTTTGCCTTCAATAATCCATTCTAAACGTCCATGTCAAGTTTGAGATCAATAGCTTATACAGAAGATGTCTGAATATAGCATTTTCTGTCTGTTGGAAAACGGTTTGGACACCTGGGTTATTTTTAGAAACAAAAATAGTGTACGTTTGGGACCAGGCAAATTGTGTACGGTTTGGTCTCGAAAAATGCGTAAAACGGTGTACGGTTCAACACTTCAACACCGCGTTACATACTAGGGTCTGTTGAAACTATCAAACATGGTTTTCTGAAACGATTCCTCGATCTGGATCTACCTGTCTTCGATGCAGGACCAGTAACGAAATTTAATTCTGCTTCAATGGAACTTCCATTATTTATACAAGCTGCTTTCAGTATACATTACACACGGCATACATGGAATAAGCATATACGTACCAGATTAACATCATAATTGACATGAAGTGTGGAAGATAAGTAATTCCAATCCGAGAAAAAAACGGACATTTACTCCAATTTATAAATTTGATGGCTGGTATTCCTTTTCATTCACATACGCATGTGCAAGTGTGGCCCGGCAAATTGTGATACTCGACAAATGCGCAAAACCGTGTATGGATTTATGTTATTGTCTGTCTAATTTACTTAGTGTTACGTTCACACTGCTAGGTCCGCCCTGACATGACATGTATACAGTGAAGTCCACTCAATTATCACTTTACACCATACGTCACTGTGAATAATACTGAATATATATATAAAAGAAAGAATGGATTGCTCATGGGACACCTCCGCATACCAACTAGTGCGGTGCTTGGCGATGAGGCATTGGTGACAACGGTCCCTATTTTCATCATTTGCTAGTACATGGTAGGGTGTCCGAGATAAAAATAGTAAACACTTTCATAAGTTTATATTTCAAACATCAGACATGTAGTACAGGCTTTGGCCTGTAGACCCGCCAAAAAGCGGAGGTATACGTAGTTTCTCGTTGGATTTGGTTTCTACACACCATGTGCGTCAATACTTCGGAAGGTGATTTTTGAAAATCCGTGGCACGAAGTCACTGGAGCGTGAAATCCAAGATGGCCGCCGCGCAAATGGTATTTATTTATAACTTTGGGTGTAGAAGGCATAGACAGTCAAACTTGGTATCAATTCCGCTTGTAATTGACGTTCCTGACACGCATGAGGTATCTATTTTACATGTTCATGTCATATTGGACGAGAAATCCTATATGGAGGACGATTTGTGACACGTGAACGGCTTTTCACCTGTATGGATACACAGATGCATAGCAATTTAGCAAATATTATATTTCCCACACTATTGCTTGCTGTGTACATGTGCATAATAAGAGATTGCCAACCCATGGTTTGACATACACATTACATGTGAATGGCCTTTCTCCTGTGTGTATACAAGTAGGCAAGTCTATATGTGATACAAATTGGCTTATCACATCCTGTACGTCAATAATGTGTGTGTTAAGACATACAAAATGTACAAAAGATTTACAGCACAACTCACAAACGAACGGTCTTTCGTTGGTGTCAATTATTTAATATGTAGTGAGTTCTACGATATGTTGCATAAGTCACAAGTGAGAGTTGTTTCTCCCGTGTGTGTACGCATGTGTATCCGAAGCTGTGATGTGGTGGTGGAAGATTTACCACATACACTAAACGTGAACAACAAGTATCCAGTATGAATTAGTACGTGTTTCTACAGCTGATTAGGTTCCTGAGAATAACAAACACATGGTTGGCATTTCTCCTGTATACGAACGTGTCCCATCAGGCGAGCCTTATGTGGGAAGACGAGTCGTCACAAACACCACATGGTATGCATTCTGTTATCATCAGCGTGCATACTCATACGAATCGTCATGTTGACCTTCACTCAAAAGACCATATATGATGTCACATTGATATGTGTTTCTCCAGTGTGTGTACTGGTCATGGTAGTCTTTGGTGTCAGGTGCACTTACCACACCTAATCACTAAGATCCCCATCCCCTTTTACTCACCTTTTACGAGAATAAAATATGTCATGAAAGTTATTTAGCGAGGTACCAGTGAGATATCTCCGCATCTGAAAATGGTGACGGCAATACATTAATGTCCCAGAAACATCGTATGTTCCAAAAAGCTCCTGAACATGTAGGTACTCTTAACACAGATGGTTATGCTCTCGCTCTTACTGATACGTATCAGGGAATTTCTTATGAGCATGGACGAATCGGAAATTATTCAGGTGTACAACAATGAAGTGAAAAACCTTATTATTGAGCGGTATGGTGAAAATAACAAATTTACCAAAAATAACTGTGCGGACCAGTCACAATTGGTCTATTCGTCGGATATTGATGAAGTTACACTTGCTGTAACAATTCCAAAGCGTAACCTCCCGAAGTTTGACACTGTCATATACAACAAACCGAGTAGAACATCATGCACCACCACGTCAAAAGTGCTTACAGCCGCCCAGCGGGTCCTCGAAATCGCACGGGAACGTGGAATGACGCTCGAAGAAGTATTCATGCATGATCACCTCCACACCAGCCCTCTGTTTGATGGCGACTTCAGTTTTGCCACACCAGACAAAAGCAAACTCATGAGCCTGCTGGAGACGTATATCACATACGATGTTGAAGTTGGAGACATACCTCATGATGAATTGAAAAAAAGTGACTCTGCTTGACTTTATGTCAAAGGTCATGCAGTATACCGATCTATCACAGTTTGGCAATTTCGGTGGAGTTGTGAAAAAGGTAATTTCGGCCGGATTGGCGGTATCTCAATCAAGTGAAGCTCTCCATGTCATATTTGACAGCTACATTGATGAATTAGTGAAGGAGGGAGAGAGGATTCGTCGAGCAGGCTTTGTCGGATAGGTACAGCTCTCTGTGTTGGATGAGTCCACTTCAATTCCACTGCAGATGGAGTAATATTTGGTGTCATCTGACAACAGGATCCAGTTGATTCAACTTGTTCGGACTCTAGTGGCTGCTCGCCCTCTGTATGTACCTGTTAAGTGGCGTGGTATTCAACCAGGAACAAGTCCCAGCTCTTCTCTGCAGTACAGAGACAGAAGACCCAGTTGTGATTCCTGAACTGACAGGATGGATCGAAGAGGTAGATGGCAGGCTCGTATCTCATGCAATCTGCGCTTAGTCGTTATGCCAAATGACACACAGGCACACGCATACATCGCTTCATTCATATGCTACTCGGCGATGGTCTGAAAGAGCTCTACGCCGAGTTCGGGACAGATGAGAAGAGACGACTCCTTCCACTACATCGCATGGCTGAACGAATAGGCGAATCTCTATGTCGTGTTCTTGCGAAGGCTCAAATACTCTCTGGCGACGATGTCACTAGCAGGATCGGTACCAAGTTAGCAGCGATGCACTGCAGTCCCATTGCCTATCTGGATGAGTTTGCAGAGAGAGACGAGCTCCAAGAAAAGGAGATCTCACAAGTGGAAGAGTACCTTGTGCGGGTTTGGGCAGGTGCCAGATCTCAGCCGTCGGCAAAGACGTTGATCAATTGTGTCTCGAGGTTCACATCAATGCCTCTACACCTACTGCCATGATCAATATGCCACCGACGCCTAGTGTTGTACGTGGGCACACCACAAGAGCTTATTTCGTAATTCGTGGGGTTGGTGGCCGTGAAGGATGTCGCCTAGATGGGATATTGCTGTCAATA
>JBEVXV010000157.1:0-2302 GCA_040505915.1 Sedimenticola sp.
CAGAGCCTCTCTTAATCGTGTATGGATAAGAACTTCTCTCCAAAGCATGATACAACGCACACCCCGCCTATAGTGCTTTCCTCGTAGCGCATGTTCCACAGATCCTTCCACTACGACTCCTGATGTAACGAGAGTGTCTGCCATGCCAGATCCCTTGAATCTTTTGTAGATAGCATAAATGTATGACATCTGTTGGTGGAATGCGCCGAGAATCGGGATGATTTCATTGAACAGTTCCATGTTTTCTGCTTTGAGCTGCACAATTGTCTTGTATGTTGGCATATCGCCAACGAGAAACACAAATGGTATATTTTTTGCTCGCATAGCGTCAACTAATTTCAGCATAATGTCATGCACCAGTGATTTGCCTGGTGGTTCAGGGTATGTTGTATGGTAATAGGGCTTGCTCTTGGTGGGCAGTGGGTGGTGGCAGGACTTTGTACTACTGTAGGCCGGAACCTGTTGTTCGTGAGGTTTTGGCCTTTCACCATCATTGTTTATGCGTGAAAGAGCATGTATCACCGAGCGAGTACGTTGTGGAACTGCACCTTCCATTGGAGGATCTACCTTGGGGCGGATTGGTGGCTCACTTTTGCTACCGGGCGGACATCGGTACAGGTGGACCTGTGTTAGTTCTGCACATTTCTGTTGAAGCTTTGCAGATATTTCCTTCTTTGTAATAGGTCGTACATCGCACTCTTCGTCTGCGTTCTTTTCATAGCTCGCTTGCTGCACAAACATAACATTTGTTCGGTGAGCTGCTGTAGCAGCGCCAGTCATAGTATCAATTTTGAAGTCGTCATTATCAACAATAACAATGGCTGGTTTGTCATCCGCTATCTCCTTTGGGCAAGTTCTCGATTCCTGGGCATCCATCAGAGCCCAGTGGTCATAGAGGAGCAGTGTATCTGCGTAGCTGATGCAGACACCACTTTTGTGTAGAGTTTCAACTAGGTCCTTACTCCTCGTCATGCCATGGACATTGATGCCCAGGTTGATAACAGTGGCGGTGCGGTGCCCAGTGATGTGATATGTGATCATTGAGGCCAGACTAAGTGTGGTAGGGCTGAGATCGGCATCTTTTCTATTAGGATGTTTTAGCCAAGTTAACAGTTTCAATAATAGCTCACACACGTCTTCGCCTTCTTCTAGATGATCGATTCGAGGTGGCCAGGGGACAGTAGATGTGTCCTTGATCTTCTTAGACAGTCGTGGTGCCAGGTTTTGGAGAAGCTGTTCATCACTGATACCAAGAGACGAGATGGCAGCTTCAATATAATCACCACCTCCCCCAACATCATATACCCACTCACTCTTGTTCTTCTCAGTTCTTTCTTTGAAGCCGATTGTCTCCTGATACTCATTAATTAGCATGTCTTTGAGGTATGATGATTTGATATCTCCAACTGCATAGCCATAGTCACTAACAATGCGTTTATAGTCCATCAAGAGGGACTGCAGTGAACGAATCTCATGCTCATTGAAAATTACTGAATCAACGTGTCTATAAAACAAACTCTTTGCCTCGGATAGACTCACATCTTGAAGATGTATTTCATCATCTGGTCTTAATGTTTTGTGGTTGATGTGTTTCAGCCAACAGGCATGGTGGTACATGATATCATTCGCGAATGGATCCGACAGTACTGTTGTCGAGTCAACGAGCTGTGTGAGACGATTCCTGAGATCGCCATCTTCTATCAGGACCGTATGACGTTTGAAGGATCGCCAAGCTGAATGTGTGCTTATTCTGAACAGCTTACTCCGCATTCTAGTTGGGTGTTTGGGGTCAACTCCCTTCATACACCATACACATTTTGTTTTGTCATGAATAGGCCCACACACGGCTGAACGTAGACGTTTATGTGGCACAGGCTCATCTTCGCACAGAATGGTATCATCTTCAATGTCAGAATGCGATATTTGATGACTGGAACCATGGACAATGTCACTTTCATGTCGTTTGCGTTGCACGGCCTTTTCAAGCTTGTCCGAAGATGAGATTGAGATCCAACATGACGGGTGCATGTAATGGGTCGTAGGTCCATCACTCCATGGAATAATGCTGTAAATATCCCCGAATTTGTCCAGTCCGGACCACTTCTTGGATTTCGATTGTAAACTCTCCCATTGATGTTGGGTGATCGTGTCAGAACTGTTGCACGGTTTGCCACATTTTAGTACACATTCATGCGGCATTTTGTTAGTATTATGTGATTATAGTATATGTGTTAATTGTATGCTACACTATACACCCGCACTTCTATCATAGTATATTTTGAAGTTAAATGGTGCTACTTCT
>JBEVXV010000158.1:0-3181 GCA_040505915.1 Sedimenticola sp.
TGTGCCAGTTCTAACAAAAGTAATTTGAAGGATGGCCCAAGCGGGCGCGACATAAAGTGGAAATTAACTTTATTTCTACACATTCAGACATGATATTATGATAGTGGCTGAACCTATATGTATACGCTTCCGTTCAGCACATGTGTAATGGGATTTCGCATGTTAACAGTTTGGATACTATTGAATTACTAAAAATATCGTCAACTTTCCACGCAATACACGAAGATGCGATAAACCTGGTTATGCGTGTCGCGCCCATGTGAAAACTAGATTCGTTCGTTTCGATAGACAGTCTTCAAAATGGCCGATTATTCAAGAGCCATAAATCGTCCTTTATGTCATTGTTGATACCTAGTGCTTGCATTAATCTTGCCAATGATCAGTTATTTAGAACTATCTTGAGCATCCACTGGTGATGTGAACTCTCAACCAAACAGCTGGATTGGCCGAGCCTGAGCACAGCTCAGGCACAACCAATCAAGCTCCTTGATTTCAAGTATACACATTGAGTTAATGGCCAACGGTTTCATAACCGCTGCCAAGATTAATGCAATCGGCAGTGTATCTAGTGTTTCTCTCTGATCCGCTTAATAATTGATGTAGTACTACAACCCTTCGTGGATGGGAGGGGCATATATTTCCGTAGGGACGGATAATCCTTCCGAACACGTTCCTCAGAGTATTCTTCCCCTTTCACAAGAATGTCCGGGTCCAATACTTCTACCACCCATTCCGGTCTTTTCTCATCGAAGACGACTATAAAGTCCACATATTTAGTCGCTTCCAACACAGCACAACGCTCCCGAAGTGTGCAAACTGGTCTTGTGTTACCTTTATTTTTCTTAACGGACACGTCGGAATTCAACGCAACTATTAAATAGTCACCCAGTTCTTTTGCATTTTCCAAGAAAGTCGCATGACCAATGTGCAACAGGTCGAAACAGCCAGTGGTCAGAATCACCACTTTATCTTTAGGGAGAACTCGCTTCAAGTTCCTTACTTCATTTCCGCTACGTAGGACTTTGTCTGTGATGACATCAGCTATGTTGACCTCCACTGTACCTTGTCTTTGAATGACGTTCGCAGCGCACATATTTGCTAAGTGGCAGGTGTCCGCCAAGGGCTGCCGATGCGCTATTCCAAAAGCCAGGGCAGCCGCGACCGTATCACCACAACCACAAACGTCAACGACATTAACGTTCTTATCCTGTGCTGGTATCATTTTGAAAACTCTGTCGCGATGGTCGTACAACGAGAGTCCCCTTTCCGCCAGAGTCATAATGCATACCGATATATCCAATTTTTCACAAAAGGTTTGACTGACATCATGAACATTATCGGAATTGTAGGACTGAGAGAAATAACGAGCGTCTTCTTCATTAGGTTTGATGCAAGTGGCTCCTTTAAACCTCTCATAGTTACCACGCTTCGGATCAACGATAGTAGCGACTCCATATTTATTGGCGGTATATATTATATCCTGGGCAAGCTCGGCATCAAACATACCGTTCCTGTAGTCAGAAATTATCACCACACCATAGTCTACTGCAGCTAGAAATGATTCAGCCTTCTCTGCTAGCACTCGCTTTATCTCACGTGGGACCTCGGTTTGAGAGTTCTTATCAGCACGGAAACATTGTCGCCCATCCGCGAAGTACCTTGTGTTTGTCTTAACTTGATAATTAGGACACTCGACCAGCCCCTTAATGCCCAGGCCTTTGTTAGAACACAGCTGCTTGATAGTGTCGACTTCATCTCCTACTACGGTCAGTAAATCCGCGACCAGTCCCATTGCACGGAGGTTGTTGGCCACATTAGCCGCGCCGCCGAGTCGGAACTCTTCTGAGCTCTCAGAGAATATCGGCATTGGGAATTCCTGGGCAATTCTCGTACACGTGCCGTAGATGTACTTATCCAAGACAATGTCACCGACTACTAGAACACGTTTGGAACAATCTAACACGCTCAGAAAATTCATACCTGTATGCTTATCCTCATCTGCTCCATTAAGTTGGTTTTCAACAAGAACTTGGTGACTTGTGTTTGCCATGTCGCCCGTTATATATTTGTTGATTGAAAGCACGTTGTATGTTTAACACAATACAGATAGCCGCGAATAAAATAAGAACAAGTTGAGTCTCTATACAAACTGATTCTCTGGGTTAATCACAGTGTATGCTTGCTAGACCGACATTCTTTTATTTTTCGTCTAAAGGAACAGAAAGAAATGTTGATTGACACATGCATGTGCGGTGAATACTATTTACCAGAGATTGTAATATGTACGTTAGATAAGTATATTATCAATTATTAACGATATCTGCAGAGTTATGAATGTAGGTATGCTTTTGCCATTACAGTTTACTTTCGCTGAACGTTTCTGAATTATGTTATCACAGGAAACTGTAGTCTTAACCACCACGCTGTGTCTGTTACCGCCAGGCTAGGATAGCTTCGGATAGCTTCGTCCTTGAGTAAGCAATACTATGTCCGCTTCTGCAAAGGATAACAATCAAATGCTAATATACGTTTAACCCTTTCACCCCTATATATCTGACATAGAATCTCCAATTCTCCCATTCAGACCAATCTATTTGCCATAAAATCAAATTCCGACCAGACCATTCAAACAGTGGGTGATTTCGTTTTCTTAAATATGGAAGAAGACTTGCAAATAGTGCAGATCCTGATGAGACGACTCGTTACGAGCCGGCTCATCTGGGTCTACACTGTTTGCAAACCATGTCCTCTAAGAGGCCGCTAGGGTTGAAAGGGTTAATATCCGTTACAAGTTGATGCTTCAAGTAAAAAAAATTAAACGGCTTCTGAAACAAAAGTGCATGCAGAAATAAGTTTGAGCATTTCAAATAATGATCGTAGGAAATCGTAGAAAAAATGTGAAAATTTGTAACTTTTTTAATTTTGCCTTAAATTGAGAAAAACGGTCTTTGAGAACCATTTTCGAACAAAATTGGAAATTTGTTAATATGTTCTCAATGCAACACCATTTTAGAAAATATATTGCATTGCAATAGCATATACTACAACACAACACACCACAACACGATACGATAAGATACAATTCCCATTATCACGGGTACACCAAGTCACATTTTAGAGAAACTGACTATTTATATTAATTACGAGCATATATTTTAAGAATTGTTTGTCGATTTTTTGT
>JBEVXV010000159.1:0-2695 GCA_040505915.1 Sedimenticola sp.
AAGGCCAGCCGCTGGCCAACGAGACCTATTCCGTCTCTCTAGGGCAGAAGGAGGGCGGGAGTCAGCTCTCGCTGGGTGAAGATGAGTTCGCCAATATCTCCGCTGTGGCCAATCAGCTGGTTCTGACCGATGCGCTGCTACTGGAGAACCTGCATAAGGTGCAGGTGGAGAATAATCTCCCCAAGCAGCCCGAGCTGGACGGTCACCACTTCTCGGTAGAGATGGAGACCGGTACCGGTAAGACCTATGTCTACCTGCGTACCATCTTCGAGCTCAACAAACGTTACGACTTCACCAAGTTCATCATCGTGGTACCGAGTATCGCCATCCGTGAAGGGGTACAGAAGAGCCTGGAGGTGATGCGTGAACACTTCAAAGAGCTCTACGATCAGGTGCCCTACGACAGCTTTGTCTACGCTCCCAAAAAGCTGGGGCAGGTACGGCAGTTCGCTACCTCCAACAAGATCCAGCTGATGGTGATCAATATTCAGGCCTTCGATAAGGCCACGGCCATCATGAATCAGGAGAATGACCGTCTTTCGGGTGTACGGCCTATCGACTTTATCCGCGCTACGCACCCCATCATGATTATTGACGAGCCTCAGTCGGTGGAGGGGGATACCCGTAAGGAGCAGACCAAGCGCTCCCGGGCGCTGGAGAGCCTTAATCCACTCTGTACCTTGCGCTACTCAGCCACACACAAAAATCCCTACAACCTGCTGTATGTTCTAAACCCCATCGATGCCTATGACCTGCGACTGGTTAAACGCATTGAGGTCGCCAGCCTGGTGGAAGACCAGAGCTTCAATAGCACCTTTGTCGGTTTGAAGAGTACGGATAATCGGAATGGCATCAAGGCCAAACTCCAGATCAACGTTGCGGAGAGGGGTGGCCCCAAGAAGAAGGCAATAACGGTGAAGCAGGGGGATGACCTCTTGCTCAAATCCAAAGACCGTCAGGAGTACCAACACGGCTGGATCGTGGCCAATATCTCCAGCGAGCCCGGTTTTGAGTATGTGGAGTTCAGTAACGGTCAGGTCGTTCGCCTTGGCGAAGAGCTGGGTGGACTGGGTGACGATCTCATGCGTGCTCAGGTCCTTGAGACCGTCGAGCAGCACCTGAAGAAGGAACATGCCGTGCGCGGCAAGGGGGTGAAGGTACTCTCGCTCTTCTTTATCGACAAGGTGGCGAACTACCGCCGCTACCACGATGACGGCAGCACCAGCCTGGGTAAGATCGGTGAGTGGTTTGAGGAGGCCTACAAAGAACTTACCCAGAAGCCGATGTATAAAGGCTTATTGGAGTTCCCTGTCGATAGGGTACACAACGGCTACTTCTCTCAGGACAAGAAGGGGTTAGTCAAAGACACTACCGGTAAGACCTTGGCGGATGGGGATACCTATGCCTTGATCATGCGCGAAAAGGAGCGCCTGCTCTCCGATGACGAACCACTGCGCTTTATCTTCTCCCACACTGCCCTGCGTGAGGGTTGGGATAACCCCAATGTCTTCCAGATCTGCACCCTGAATGAGACCAGGTCGCAAGATCGCAAGCGCCAGGAGATCGGGCGTGGTCTGCGTTTGCCGGTAAACCAGCACGGTGAGCGAGTCTTCGACCCCTCTATCAATCGTCTTACCGTCATTGCTAACGAATCCTACGATGACTTCGCCAGTCAGCTCCAGACCGAGTATGAAGAGGACTATGGCATCGGCTTCGGCAAGGTCGATATCACCACCTTCGCCAAACTGGTAAACCCCGAGGCGGAGCAGTACGTCCAGCTCGGTCAGGAAACCTCAAAAACTCTCTTTGAAGCTCTCGTAGCAGAAGGCTACCTTGATGCTGAGGGCAAGATTCAAGACAAATTCGACCCCAGGAATCCCCATTTCGTGCTGAAGCTACCCGATGAGTGGGCACACATGCGCCCCCAGGTAGTGGATGAACTCAACAAGTTCGTCTTTAAAAACCGCGTGGTGAATACCAGAGACCGCAAGAACTTGGAGCTACGCAAGAACATCACCATCGACCCCATCTTCACGGCACTGTGGGCCAAAATCAGCCAAAAGACCCGCTACCGCGTGACATTTGATACAGACACACTAGTGGCGAAAACGGCGGAAGCCATCAAAGAGATGCCCGCTATCTATAAGACCCGTATCACGACAGCGCTCTATCGCCAGAATATATCCAAGGCGGGATTGGACGGGGAGCAGATCTCAGGGGGTGTTCGTGAAGTAGCTCAATCCCCTGTACTGCCAGACCTACTGGCCTACCTGCAAAACAGCACCGACCTGACACGCCATACCCTGGTGCGCATCCTCAAGCAGTCAGGCCGTCTGAGTGACTTCATCCTCAATCCGCAGGTATTCATTAACCAGACAGCGGAATGTATCCAGCGCGAACTACATCGCATCACTGTCAAAGGTATTGAGTACGAGAATATCGGCGGCACCGTATACGAGATGCATCGCATGGAAGAGGAAGCTGAGCGAGGTATTACCCGTTACCTCAACAACCTCTACGAAGTAAAGAATCAGGACAAAACCCTCTACAACTACGTCGAATACGACTCAGAGGTAGAGCAAGAGTTCGCCAAAGCTTGTGATACGGACATTCGAGTCAAGTTCTACTGCAAACTTCCATCACAGTTTAAAGTCGATACCCCCGTCGGACCCTACAACCCAGACTGGGCCATCGT
>JBEVXV010000160.1:0-3833 GCA_040505915.1 Sedimenticola sp.
CACTTTTCATCATGAGCCCCACCGATGTCGACTTTTCATTTTCAACAATTTTCTGTCATTCAGCAGCTCTCAGGGATGAAAATCTGCACCGATGCCACCCTGTTTGGCGCTATGGCACCCATTAGTGGCGGTGAACGGGTACTGGATATCGGTACCGGCACCGGACTACTCTCGCTGATGGCGGCCCAGCTTGGGGCGGGCAGTATCACGGGAATTGAGATCACGGCAGAGGCTCATAGCGAAGCCGTCAGTAACTTCAGTGCCAGCCCCTGGGCAGAGAGACTTCAGGCGGTGAAAGGCGATGTGCGAAACTTCGCACCAACCGCCGACAGCAAATACGACTTAATTATCTGTAATCCACCCTTCTTCGAAGAGCACCTGAAAGCCACCGCCGCGCTTAGAAGCACTGCCCGCCATAGCGATCATCTCCCCTTTCCTGACCTGATCACGGTGGTGGAGAACCTGCTCAGCGACGAGGGACTCTTCTACCTGTTGCTCCCGGTTCATGGGGTGGAGAGGTTGTGCCGATTAGCGGAGGTAAAAGGTATTTACCTGGTCGATAGAACCGACATTCGTGGTTACCGCCGCAACAGTGCGAAGGTGAGCGCCCTCACCTTCCGGCGCAAACCCAATGCTTTTGTCAGCCGATTATTGACCATCTACTGTAGTGAACGGGCGTATTCAGATGAGAGCAGAGGTTATCTGATAGATTTTCTGTTACGTTTTAAAAAGTGACTATTGAGTATTGGGTAGCGATCTTATCGTAGGAGCCCCGCCCTCGGGCGATGGGTTTTGCACGGCTTGTGCGACGCTCATCGCGGCGAGGGCACCACTCCTACAAAGTAGCATTGACTCTCTGTGAAATTGGCCACACTGCTTTCATACAGCACCCTATAACAACAAGGATCACCCATGAATACCGTTTTCTTTGCTCTTGTTCTTATCGCCTTTCTAACGGCCGCATGGAACCAGTTTGGCGCGACAGGTGATGTCACACCAATGGATGCACTCTCCAAAGCGATGATCGATTCAGCAGGGGGGGCGGTTGAGCTGGCTATCGGGTTGGTAGGGGTCATGGCTCTCTTTCTTGGTTTGATGAAGATTGCTGAAGAGGGTGGATTGCTGACCATTCTGGCGCGCTTGATCCGCCCCCTGATGGTTCGGTTGTTTCCCGATGTACCGGCAGAGCATCCGGCGATGGGGGCGATGATTCTGAATATGTCGGCAAATATTCTAGGACTTGGGAATGCGGCCACCCCCTTTGGTATCCGTGCTATGCAGGAGTTGAACAAACTTAATCCGATTAAGGGCACCGCCACTGACTCGATGGTGCTCTTTCTTGCTATCAATACGTCTAGTATCACCCTGCTGCCCACCGGCGTAATCGCCCTGCGAGCTTCTGCAGGCTCAGTTGACCCGGCAGCGATCCTGCCAACAACGCTCTTTGCGACGGCCTGCTCTACCGCCATTGCGATTATTGCCGCGCTGACCTACCGGCACTTCTTTCCGGTCAAGGGAGGCGGTGAAACTGAAGCAGCGGATCAGGATGCCGATGAGGCAACGCCTCCCGCCGAAATGCCCGATCATCATCAAGGCTATTCATCTTGGGTCTCTTATGGGGTTTTGCTTGGATTCCTCTGCCTTATTCCATTGACAGTAATCTACGGGGCCGTTATCTCCCCGTGGATATTGCCGGGGCTTATGCTGAGTTTTCTGCTCTTCGGTTTGGTCCGGGGCGTCAAGATATATGAAGCCTTTGTCGAGGGTGCCAAAGAGGGCTTTCAGGTGGCGTTAAAGATCATCCCCTATCTGGTGGCCATACTGGTGGCCGTCGGCATGTTCAGGGCCAGTGGCGCTCTGGATTGGTTGGTGGGTGGACTGGGAACAGTCACTTCCCCCATGGGGATGCCAGCAGAGGCGCTGCCCATGGCACTGCTGAGGCCACTTTCGGGCTCCGGCGCCTATGGTGTGATGGCATCGATAATCAATGACCCAGCGATTGGCCCCGACAGCTATACCGGTTATCTGGTATCGACCCTGCAGGGCTCCACCGAGACCACCTTCTATGTGTTGGCTGTCTACTTTGGTGCGGTGCAGATCCGTCGCATTCGCCACGCACTGGCGGTTGGGCTGACAGCGGACCTGGCCGGGGTAATCGCGGCAGTGGTGGCCGTCACATTTCTGTTTGGCTAGATAGCAGAAAAGCCCAACAAACATATGATGTTGTTGGGCTTCATTAGCTCACTCCGGTACTTTGGTTTAGGTCACTTCACCCCATGGGCCTTTTGAAAGTGCTCTGCATACCACGACGGTTCTGTGAAGTCAGCATCATAGATAAAGGCGGCGACAGCATCGCGGTCACGCTCTGACAGCTCTACCGGCGGCATCACATTAAAACGTCTGACCGCACCCAGCATTAAGCTTTTCTCCACATCCTGCGTCTCCAGCCAGGAGGAGAGGCTCATAATAAAATCATCCCGGTTGGAGTGTACGTTGAGGTAGTGATTTTTCACCCCAAAGATGGGGGGTGCGATCATATCCGGGCTGCGATCAAATTTATGGCAGGTCATGCAGATGGTGGTAAATACCTCTTTACCCCTCTCACCCTCTTCAGCAGAAACGGAGAGAGCTAACGGCAACAACAGGGCAGCTAATACAAGATTCTTCTTCATATTTTTCTAAACTATCAGTAGATAATTGGCAGATCACACCACCAATACACCGCTGCCAGGGCAGTCTATTGTTGGCGTGACCGATGGGGATTTCGCTGACATCATACCGGCTATCGGTGCATATGTCCCATTCCACCCATACGGTTGAACAGTGCCTTCTGATTATCATTCAGGGTGGCATTAAGATTGCCAATTGCATCTGCCATCGCGGTCATATGGCTTGCTTTCTCACGCATTAGATTGACCCGATCCTCGATTGACAGTGACATCATGGCACCACGCTGTTGTGAGCGATTCGCTCTTGCGGCAGACTTGAGACTCATCGCGCCTTCAAAGGCACTCCAGGCAGGCTCCTGTTCAGCGGTAATCTGCAGTTGCGCCTTCAGTGTTTCCAGGCGCGTGGCACTCTTCATACCTGAGCCTCTCTGCATACCACCATTATGATTCCCTCCCCCCTTTCCGGAGCGGTGTTGATGCTTAGCGGCACACCCTTGCCCCATTGGGCCAGCATATCCTTGGGCTCCCTGCATCTGGCAGCCTCCCGTGCCTGGGCCATAACCCTGAGAATTCATCTGACCATAGCCCTGGCCATACATGGGATTAGCACTATTGCAGTTACCACCCCAACCACCCTGAGCCGAAACCCATGAGATAGAAGCAAAGGTGATGCCGGTTGCAGCGATAGCCGCGAGAAGGATTTTACTTGAACGTTTCATCATGCACTCCTTGGTATAAATCAGTGGCCCGAGTTATCTCTTGGCCTGCCTCTATAAAAGCACTGGAATGTAACCTGTCGGTTTCAGGAGAGGATAATTTTGTAAGTTAGTGTAACCCTGGGGCAATAGTTACATTGTGCTACAACATTGTCTGGGCATTGGGGTATAAATAGGAGATGGAAAAAGCACAGCAGATATTAGTTGTCGATGATGATCGGGAGATCCTCAAGTTGCTACAGGCGTACCTGGAGCAGAATGGCTACCGGGTGATCACCGCCATCGACGGCAAAGCGATGTGGCGGGAGCTGGAGCAGAACCACATCGACCTGATTGTTCTCGATCTGATGTTGCCCGGCGACGATGGCCTGGTGCTCTGTCGCAACCTGCGGGTGAAATCCCAGATTCCAGTGATCATGCTCACCGCCCGTGGTGATGAGATGGATCG
>JBEVXV010000161.1:0-9764 GCA_040505915.1 Sedimenticola sp.
ATCGAAAACGGTGTGGTGCAGGAGATTATTATCGAGCGCACTCTGCGGCGTGGCTTGGTGGGTAATATCTACAAAGGCAAGGTGTGTCGTGTACTCCCTGGTATGCAGGCGGCGTTTGTTGAGATGGGACTGGAGCGCGCAGCTTTCTTACACGCCTCGGATATCACCGATAAAAATGCTAACACGGAAGAGCGCGACGTTAATATCAGCGAGCTGGTTCAGGAGGGTTGTGAGCTGGTGGTTCAGGTGGTGAAAGATCCTCTCGGCACCAAGGGTGCGCGGCTCACCACCCATCTCTCGCTCCCCTCCCGCTATCTGGTTTTTTTGCCATCGCTGGCCAGCCCCGGCATCTCGCAGAAAATTGAGGATGAGGATGAGCGCAAGCGCCTTCGTGCCATTATTGAGGAGTTCACCAGCGACTCTATTCTCAACGGTAATTTTATTGCCCGCACCGCAGCTGAGGGGATGAGTCCAGAGACGCTAAAGACCGATATGCGCTTTCTTACCCGTCTGTGGCACACCATTCATGATCGCATCGACACCACTCCCAAGGGTGAGTTGATCCATGAAGATTTGCCACTGTTTCTGCGCTCCCTGCGGGACCTGGTCAACCCGGAAGTAGAGAAGCTGCGCATCGATTCACGCGCCAGCTGGGTGAAGCTGAAGAAGTTTGCCGAGAAACTTTTGCCGGACAATACCGTGCAGATTGAGTACTACCCCGGTGAGCGTCCCATCTTTGATCTCTATGGTGTTGAGGATGAGGTTCTCAAGGCGCTGCAGCGCAAGGTGCAGCTCAAGTCTGGCGGCCATCTGGTCATTGACCAGACCGAGGCGATGACTACCATCGATATTAACACCGGTGCCTTTGTCGGCCACCGCAATCAAGAAGAGACCATATTCAAGACCAATATGGAGGCGGCACAGTCAATCTGTCGACAGTTACGGCTGCGCAACCTGGGTGGCATCATCATTATCGATTTTATCGACATGTCCGATCAGGAGCACAAACGGCAAGTGATCCGCGCACTGGAGAAGTGCCTGGCGCGGGATCATGCCAAGACCCACATTACCGAGGTATCTTCTCTCGGACTGGTGGAGATGACCCGCAAACGTACCCGTGAGTCACTGGAACATATTCTCTGTGAAACCTGCAGCTGTTGTGGGGGTCGTGGCTCACTGAAGACCGCCGAAACCACCTGCTATGAGATTTTCCGCGAGATTCTGCGTGAAGCACGGCAATTTGATGTTGAGTCACTGCTGGTGCTCGCCTCTCAGGAGGTGGTGGATCGACTGCTGGATGAGGAGTCTACCACTCTGGGGGAGCTGGAGAATTTTATCGGCAAGACCATCCGGCTACAGGCAGAGAGCCTTTACTCTCAGGAAAATTATGATGTGGTGTTGATATAGTCTGTGGTTGTAATCTGAAGGGTTTCTGACAGATTCCGGTATCGGATGCAGATCCCTGGTGGTGGTAGCCCTTCGGGTTCCTCACCGATTTCGATTGTTGGCGCCCCGCTCATCGCAACTAAAGTCGCCCCTACGGTTTAAAGATCGTTTAAGTCCGTGCCATTCGGGAATAAGAGGAGAGTTGCGCTATAGCAGTGTCCTCATTTTCAATTAGGTTATACTCGATTCTTCTTCGTAATGGTGACGCGGTAGCCACTGCCGCAATATTACGGTTTTTGGGTCGATGGATACCCTCTGATAACACGCTATGATTCGCATCTACCACTTCTCTGCCCGCACGCTCAAGCGCCTGCTGATCCTTACGATTATACTTGGCGGCATTGCAGTGGGCATGGGGCGGCTGCTGGCCCCGGCCATCACCGATTACCGCGAAGAGATTGAGCAGTGGACCAGCCAGATGTTGGGGCAGCAGGTGACCATAGGCACCCTTAAGGGAAGCTGGCAGGGAGCAGGGCCAAAACTGATACTCCACGACCTCGCCCTCTACAGCAAAGGCATGGATGAGCCGCAAATAAGGTTCTCAGAGGTGCATATCGCTATTGGCCTGATAGAGAGCTTGCGCCAGGGCCGCCCCGCCCCCAGCACCATCACCATCCACGCCCCTAAATTGAATATCACCCGGCGACAGGATGGCACGATCGCTGTTGCCGGTTTGAAAGAGGTCAAAAGCCAAGGTGACAGCAGTGGAGCCTTCCTGCTCCCCCTGCGTATTGATGTGCAGCAGGGTGAAATCATCTGGCAGGATCTCGCCACCAATGCCCCGCCACTGACCCTCACCGGTGTCGAGTTGAGCCTACACAATGACGGCGACCGCCACCAGTTGGAGGGAAGCTTGGTGCTGCCCGGTAAACCCAGCGGCCGAATTCAGCTTGCCGCCGATCTCCAAGGCCAGCCGGGGCAAGACGATGGCTGGTCTGCAGATTTCTACTTCAAAGGCCGAGGGCTGGATCTCACCCAGCTACTCAACCGCCGCATTCCCGAAGCTTACTATTTTGAACGGGGGTTGGGCGATCTGGAGCTATGGAGTCGTTGGGAAAAGAGCCAGATGACGCACCTTGAGGGGAGAGTCGACTGGCGCACATTTACTCTCAGCCGTATCCTCAACGGTGGCAACGAGATACGCAGCCTCAATTTTGATGGTGTGGGTGGCGCTTTTCACTGGCAACGTCAAGCCCAGGGGTGGCGTATCGACTTGGCCGATGTAGAGTTGAAACGCTTCGGATCGACCTGGCCAAAAACCCGCTTCACCCTGGTCAACCGTTGGCATGAGCAGGGAAAACGGGAACTCACCGCCGGTTCCAGTTTTGCCCGGCTGGAAGATCTCAATGCCATCGCCTGGCTGCTTCCCGCCCCTTCCCCGGCGCTCAAGGATGTGCTGCTGGAGGTACTGCCTCACGGCGATCTCCACGATATCCGCTTCCGTTTCCGCGAAACCGATGGCGCGCCAGAGTGGTCGACTGCGGGTAAGGGCAGGTCAATTATGACTCAACCCTTCCGGGGGGCACCGGGAATCGAGAACCTCTCTTTCAACGGGTGGATGGATCAAAACCGGGGCACGCTACAACTGGTATCAGAGAACCTTAGCCTCCAGTTTCCCGACCTCTTCAGGGCACCACTGGCGATCAACAAACTCAACGGCTGGCTAGACTGGCAACACCATAGTGATGACAGCTGGTGGCTAGAGGCGAAGAGAATCGAGGCCAGCAACCACCATATCACCACCGAAAGCCGACTGCGCCTTCGGCTCCCGGACGAGCCCAAGCTGTCAGCATTTCTCGACCTACAGACAGATTTTCATGATGGTGATGCCAGTGCCGTATCCCACTACCTTCCCACTGGCATCATGCCACCCGGAGTGGTGGAGTGGCTCGATAAGAGCGTGCTTGGTGGCCATGTCATCGGCGGCAGCGTCCTCTTCAGGGGGGCGCTCAAAGATTTCCCTTTCGAGGAGAAGCCGGGGGGACGCTTCGAGGTGCTGTTTGCTGTCGAGGATAGTAGCCTCGACTACCTGGAGGGGTGGCCTAAACTGGAGAAGCTCTCGGCCAAGGTCCGTTTCCTCAACGGTCGCATGGATGCCTGGGCCGACGACGGCTATCTCTTTGACAGCCGCATTCGCTCCCTCCACTGTGAAATAGCTAACCTCGCACAGGGCAACCGGCTAAACATCAAGGGCGAAGTCGAAGGCGCCTTCAACAACAGCCTGCGCCTGCTCCGCGAGTCACCACTAAAGCAGGATTTTGCCCCGTTGGTTGAGGGGATAGAGGGTAAAGGGGATGTGCGCCTCTCGCTCGATATCGCCGTACCCCTTGATGACTCACCACTAAAGCTAAACGGAAAACTGCTGTTCCAGGATAATCTGTTGCACCTGGGGCAGCAGGATCTGACCCTGGAGCACGCCGATGGCCATCTCTCCTTCGACCAGGATCACCTCTATACCGACAGCCTCTCCGCAGAGTTGATGGGCAGTAAGGTGCAGATTGAGGTCGCCACGCCCAAGGAGAACCGCCTTGCTACCCGCATCATGGTCAACGGCAAGATCCCCAGCCAGCTACTGGCCGAACGCTTCTCCGGGCTCTCACTACTGCAGCAGTTGGATGGTGCCGCCGACTGGAAGTTACAGCTCGATATCCCCCATTTGGCAGCCGGGCCGTATGCCGCCGTACCGCTAGTGGTCAGCTCTGATCTTGTTGGTGTCACCGTAGATCTACCCCAGCCAATAGGCAAACCGGCCCAACAACCACAACCCGTACGCCTGCTGCTGGATATCGGCAACCCGCAGCAAATACCGGTAAAAGTAAAATATGGATCCCTGCTGGACGCCGCCCTGCTTATCGATAGAGAAGACCCGGATAACCCTCACCTCCTTGGCGGTAACATCCAACTCGGGAAGAGCTCGGCAAAGTTATCCCAACAGGAGGGGCTGGATATTCAGATAAAGCTGCCAGAACTGACGCTTGATCCCTGGCTCGATCTACTCAAATCCGAGGAGGGCAGCACCTCCCCACCGGTAATTCGGAAGTTAACGTTAGAACTGGATCGGCTGCTGGTCAAAGGCAGCGAATTTGCCCCCTTCACCCTCGCTCTTGAAGATGAGGAGGAGGTACTTAAGGGACAAGTCTCAAGTAATCGTTTCCAAGGCAATATCGAGATACCACAAAATCTCCAACAAAAGCCTCTGCGCCTCACCCTGGAGCGGCTGGATATATCATTTGAGCCTGACAACCTCCCTGAGCCAGACAACGCTATAGAGGCCAGCAGTATCGATCCCACCGGCCTACCCGCGCTGGAAGCTGAGATCAAAGAGATCACTGTCAATGGCAACGCCTTCGGTTCGCTGCAACTTATCTCCCAGCAAGGGAGTAGTAGCTGGGATATAAAATCCCTCACCCTCAGCTCAACTCAATTACAACTCACCGCGTCTGGACGCTGGAGTCAACTTGCCGAAGATGGGCAGAAGACCGAAATCAATCTGGCAGCAGAGAGCCCTGCACTCGGACAACTGCTGGAGGATCTCGGTTTTGCCAGAAATATTGATGATGCACCGGCACTCTTCAATAGCTATATACAGTGGCCAGACGGCCCCCTTGGCTTCCGCCGCGATCAGCTCAACGGCAAAGTGAGCATGGATATCACCCAGGGTACTTTTCTTAACGTCGACCCTGGGGTAGGTCGTATATTCGGCCTACTCAACCTCGGAGCCCTACAGCGGCGTCTAACCCTCGACTTCAGTGATGTTTTTGCAAAAGGTTTCGGCTTTGATCGCATCAAGGGCGATTTTACAATCGATAACGGCGATGCCTTTACTACAAATTTCACCGTCACCGGCCCCTCGGCCACTACCGAGATTATCGGCCGTACCGGCCTTGCGAGTGAAGATTTTGATCAACAGGTATCGGTCACCCCGCGCATCTCATCTTCACTGACCATGGCCGGTGCCATCGCCGGAGGGCCGGTGGTAGGGGCGGCACTCTACTTGGCTGAGAAGATCATGGGGGATAGCATCGATAAAGCCAATAAGATTCAATACCGCATCACCGGCCCATGGAAAAAACCCATTGTAGAGCGGCAGAAAACAGCGCCAGAGGAGGAAAACACACCACGCGAACAGACGCTGGAAGCCTCAGGATCAACCACAGAAGAGACAGCAACAACGCAAAAGAGCACAAAAGAGGGAGATATAAAAAGCGATAAAAACAAGACCCCTACCATTTTCTCGCGCCATCTGGATACGGTAAAACCCAATAAAGATGGTGCTAAAGAGGAGAATCCGGCTCTTGGTATCCCAGGCTACTAAAACGGCCTACACCAAGCGTCTCCCCTGTTGAGCCGATTACCATCTGGTGGGCAATCCGGGTTAATGCTATCCTCCCATCGCCTTGGGAGGCTCCGAATGGGTCGCCTACTGCCTAAAACGGCTAATTTGTAGTTACTATTTGTATTTCGTTATAAGAGAGATGGCATGATGTTATCTATCACCCTGGAGCAGTTGAAAACACCATGAGTGCCCCAAACCGAAAAATTGCAGCCATCCAGATGGCGACAAGCCCCAACGTCAGCGCCAACCTGCTGGAAGCAGAGCGCCTGATTGCAGAAGCTGTAGACAATGGTGCAGGGCTGGTAGTCCTGCCGGAAAACTTCGCGTTTCTTGGTAAACGCCAGAGTGAGCTCTGTTCACTGCGCGAAGCAGATAACGATGGTCCATTACAGGAGTTTCTTAGCCAACTGGCAAAACGCTACAGCATCTGGCTGGTTGGCGGAACCATTCCTCTGGAGGCGAAAGATAACAGCAAGGTGCGTGCCGCCTCCCTGGTCTATAACTCAGACGGCGAGCGAGTGGCGCGCTACGATAAAATCCACCTGTTTGACGTTAACCTGATCGAAGCCAATGAGCGTTATATAGAATCTTCCACCATAGAGCCAGGGGAGGAGGCCGTTGTGGTCGATACCCCATTCGGTAAACTCGGCCTCGCCATCTGTTACGACCTGCGCTTTCCTGAGCTGTTCCGAATGCTCCTGGATAAGGGGATGGAGATCGCCTGTCTGCCCGCCGCTTTTACCGCCATCACCGGCAAAGCCCACTGGGAGACCCTGGTGCGGGCCAGAGCGATAGAGAACCTCTCCTATGTGGTCGCCTCCGCACAGGGGGGGTTTCATATGAATGGTCGTGAAACCCATGGTCACAGCATGATCGTTGACCCCTGGGGTAATATCCTTGAGCAGTTACCCAGTGGTACCGGCTCGGTATGTAGTCCGCTGGATCTGGAGTACCTTGCCAGCACCCGCCGCAATTTCCCAACCATCGACCATCGCAAACTGACCTGCAAATAGGCCACTTAGATCTCTCAACCAAACTACACCATAGGTCAGCGACGGGGCAGTGCCCCGTCACAACCTCGTGGACCGAGCGGTTGAAAGCAGCTCAAAACACCCCCATGCTCTTTGCTAACCCTCTCTACAGCCCAACTGACAGACTCTGATAACCATGCCCGACACTCTCGATATTGCACACCACACACTACTCGCCCCGGCCAACCTCAATGAGAGTGACCTTGAGCAGGTAATGGAGCAGCTTTTCGCCTCCCGACTGGACGCTGCCGATCTCTATTTTCAAGCGAGCCGCCTGGAGTCCTGGGTGCTGGATGAGGGCATCATCAGAGAGGGCAACTACAACATTGAGCAAGGCGTGGGGGTACGGGCCATCAGCGGTGAAAAAACTGGCTTTGCCTATACCGATGAGATCCACCTCCCCAGCCTGCTGGAGGCGGCGCGCACGGCCAGGGCTATCGCCCGTAGTGGCGGTCAACAGCGCATCCGGATACAGAACAGTCAGACACAATCCCCTCTATACCCGCCCATCAACCCCCTGGAAACCCTCAGTGAACAGGAGAAGGTTGACCTGCTAAAACAGTTGGATGTTGAAGCACGCAAACAAGACCCCAGAGTAAAACAGGTCACCGTCAGTCTGGTAGCCGCCCACGATGTGGTTATGGTGGCCTCTTCTGACGGCACACTCAGTGGTGATGTGCGCCCCATGGTGCGCTGTAATGTGCATGTTATCGTCGAAGATAATGGGCGACGTGAGCAGGGCTCCAGCGGTGGCGGTGCACGCCAGGGATTTCAGTTTTTCATCGATCAGGAGCGCGCCCTCGGCTATGCACGAGAGGCGGTGCGCCAAGCCTTGGTTAATCTCGATGCAGAGGCCGCCCCAGCAGGTGCTATGACCGTAGTCCTGGGCTCAGGCTGGCCCGGTATTCTGCTGCATGAGGCGATAGGCCACGGCCTGGAGGGCGACTTTAACCGCAAAGGCACCTCCGCCTTCAGCGGACGCATCGGTGAGCAGGTTGCCGCTAGCGGCTGTACTGTGGTGGATGATGCCACTCTAGCCAATCGCCGAGGCTCTCTCACGATTGATGATGAGGGTACCCCGGCACAGAACACTGTGTTGATCGAGAACGGCATCCTCCGTGGCTATATGCAGGATAAACACAATGCCCACCTGATGGGGGTAGCGTCTACCGGCAACGGCCGTCGGGAGTCCTACGCGCACTTACCCCTGCCGCGCATGACCAACACCTATATGCTACCCGGAGAGTACCCTCCCGAAGAGATTATCGCTTCAGTGGAGAAGGGGCTATACGCCGCCAACTTTGGCGGTGGCCAGGTGGATATCACCTCGGGGAAATTTGTCTTCTCCGCCAACGAGGCTTACCTGATCGAAAACGGCCGTATCACCCAACCGGTGAAAGGCGCCACCCTCATCGGCAACGGCCCGGATGTACTTACCCGTGTCAGTATGATCGGCAACGATCTGGAGCTAGACTCAGGCGTTGGTACCTGCGGCAAAGAGGGACAGAGCGTACCGGTGGGTGTGGGCCAACCCACCCTGAAAATTGACGAATTGACCGTAGGCGGCACCAGCGCCTAAGAACCCTCACCCAGGAGTGAACCTGTTCACGAAAAACATGCCACGGAGCTGATCGCAGACAGGTTAGTGCCTATGGGGTGCAAAGTGATGAGAAAGACACAAAACAATGATTGAAACAGATGATATGAAAGAGCGTCAGGAAAAACTGGAGCAGATGGTTGCAGATCTGCTGAGCGAGGCAAAAAAACAGGGAGCAAGCGCTGCGGAAGCTGCCGTATCCAACGATTCGGGGCTCTCCGTCAATGTTCGGCTAAAGGATGTGGAGACCATTGAACATACCCGTGACCAGGGGTTGGGAGTAAGTGTTTACTTCGGCCAGAGAAAGGGCTCTGCAAGCACCTCAGACTTCAGTCCAGAGGCGATTCGCGATACCGTCAAGGCCGCTTGTAATATCGCCCGCTACACCAGCGAAGATGAATTCAGTGGGCTGGCAGATGCCGAGCTGATGGCCACGGAGATACCCGATCTGGATCTTTACCACCCGTGGGAGATCGACCCAGAGAAGGCGATTGAACTCGGCATTGAGTGCGAAGCGGCGGCCCTCGATGTTGATAAACGCATCACCAATTCAGAAGGGGCCGGCATCAACAGCAACAACGGTCTTCAGGTCTACGGTAACAGCCATGGCTTTGTCGGCGGCTTCCCCAGTAGTCGCCACAGTATCAGTTGCTCTGTCATTGGCCAGCAAGACGATGCCATGCAGCGTGACTACTGGTACACCTCCAGCCGTGACGCCAAGGATATGGAAGGCACCGCAGAAGTGGGGCGCAAGGCGGGGGAGAGAACCCTGGCTCGCCTCGGCGCTCGTCAGGTCAAGACCCAGGAGGCAGCGGTTATCTTCCAGGCCGATGTTGCAAGTGGCCTACTGCGCGGGCTGGCCGGGGCGATCAGTGGCTCCAGCATCTACCGCCGGGCCAGCTTCCTTCTCGACCACCTGGATAAGCAGATATTTCCGGAGTTTGTGCATATCCATGAAAACCCACTGCTACTGGGCGGCTTGGCCAGCTCAGCATTCGACAGCGAAGGTGTCGCCACCCAAGCCAGAAGCATTGTCGAAAAAGGGGTACTCCAGAGCTATATCCTCAGCAGCTACTCTGCCCGTAAACTGGGAATGCAGACCACCGGTAACGCCGGTGGTGTGCGCAACCTCACCATCGACTCCGGCGACCTCGACCTCAATGGGCTGCTACAGCAGATGGGCAAAGGGTTGCTTGTCACCGAAATGATGGGCCATGGATTGAACAGCGTCACCGGCGACTACTCCCGTGGTGCCAGCGGTTTCTGGGTCGAAAACGGCGAAATCCAATACCCGGTGGAGGAGATCACCATCGCCGGAAATATGAAACAGATGTTTGAGCAGCTGGTCGCCGTC
>JBEVXV010000162.1:0-4778 GCA_040505915.1 Sedimenticola sp.
TACATTAAAGCTGCAATGGTGTGTTTTCTGGAAATAGTGGCAAAAACTGTAATGATCTACATTACAGCTATCTATCTATCTATCTATCTTTCCCGCGTGACGTCACGTCAAGATGGCTGACTTGTTTTGAATTTGACGTTACGGATTGTGAAAAATAGTGTTTGTTAAAAGCAAAGGTGATATTGGCGGTGTAAAGTGCGAATGGAATAGACACAAAGGTATGTGCCAGCGATATATTCACCAGTCGGCGATCACCGATGGACAGATGAAACTATTTTAGTGAAAAGTTTAATTTCACGCTTGCAGAAGTTGTTTACTGGCGCTAGAAACCATTGTGATTTTGTGATTTTGTAACGTTTGTCGATTTCTATTGCGCTTTACAAACATACTGAAGAATTGTTAGCTCTATGAGAAAAATGGCAGACCTATCAAGAATGCCTCCCGAACTTGCCACAGCTTTCCAATCTATCGAGGACAATTTGCGAGAGAAGTATATCTCCGTCGTTAGAGGTCTCTCACTTCAGGAGCTGAAGTCATTCAACAAATGTGATTACAAACGTGTGATTCAATCCGAGATAATTGAACTTACGGATGCCGTGAGTGATGATATTGTAGAGAATGCTGCCCACTACATGTCAAATGCTTTGAATAATGAAGCTCAGAGGGCATATCACGCCAAAAGCATGACGACTGATAGACCAAATGTTGCCGCAAATACCAGGGACCAGAGTCCAACGATGCAGCTCGCAGACACGTCAGTTACGGATTCGCAGATGGAAGCCTGCATGGAATCACAACTAGATTTCACCGAACGTGAGGCGCCAGATGTCGCGATTGTAGAGCCACCAACTATCCGGTGTCTAGACCAACTTTCGGACCAAGCAGTCGGAGACGGAACAATAGAAGACCCGTCATTGATTCTAGACGACAGCATCACTGAACTCAAGACTGTGCACCAAACCAAACGACGTACATCGCACAGAAGCGGTACTAGCAGGAGTAACAGCTGCAGCAAACCAAAGAGCATACGGAAGAAGCCAGCGAAAGCCCAGTCTACTGTATCCACATGCGTCAGTGATTGCAAATTGAAGAACACGGACACTGATGTAAATCAGATCAGATGCAATCTCTGTATGTCCTGGTTTCACGAGATATGTGTAGGAATTGATGGATCCTTTACTGATGTCTGGTGGTTGTGCGGTAGCTGCAGAAATCTACCTTCTTCAGTTGTATCTTTGCAAGCAACTCTACAAAATTTAGTTGTCAGTCTCAGTCAAACCACTACGTCCATTGTTGAGCAGATTCAATCACTGTCAAATAAATTTGATATGCGGTTTTCTGATCTTAAGGATCAGATAACCTCTGTGTCCAAACAACAGAAGTGCATGCACGATGGTGCTACCTCCCAACTCGAGGACATCAGTAAAGGAGTTGTTACTTTGAAACGTGACGTGGACAATAAGACAAATGTACTTGCAAACAAAACGCAAAATGTGTTAGACAAACTTAAGCAGACTGTGCCACAATCCACACTAGATACTAGTAATCGAAATAAATCGGTACGACAACCGACAGTCACTGTACCAGTAACCCAAACGATATCTAACACAGTCACTAATGTGGAAAGTCATAACTCGTATCCACATGTGCCGAGCAGTAGTACGACCCAGTCCCAACCTCCAAAACCAAAAGTCACAATTTACAAAACAACACTGCTTGTAGGTAGTTCCATTTTGAAGGGCGTACGTGTTTCATGTCTGAAAAAAGACACTGCCGTGAGGACATTTCCCGGTGCAACGATTAATTCCCTCTCTGCAGAATTATCAAACATGAACATCGAACAATGTCAAACAGTGATTTTACATGTCGGTGGTAATGATGCAGATGAGGGGATTAGTTTGGATGCATTTGCGGAACAATACAAAGCGCTTGTGGATGGCCTCACTGTTAGTGCAAGGAGGCTAATTGTGTCTGGGTTAGTACCAAGAGCTAGTGTAGATCTAAAGCCATATGATACTAGACTTAAATCTTTATGTGCAACACATGGTATCGAATATGTTCAGAATTATGACAGTTTTTTATTTGTATCTGGTGAACTGCCATCAATGTATTTCTTGAAAGATCAGTTGCATCTCAGAGAACACGGGACGGAAAAGCTCTTATCGAACATAGAGAATGCCCATTCCATACTGCACACACGTCCGACGGAATCTGACAGCACGACACCGGAAAATCGCAGTCCGTGGCGGTATGTTGTGCGTTCAACTCGGCAGCGGATGGAACGTCAACCAGAATCGGAGGATGTTCAACATGTAAGTCGTGGTTCCACATACCGTAGATATCACAAAAGAGACAATATACACAAGCAGGAAAGCCAACGTCGCGAACTCCGGAAGTACTGTCACTTATGTCGAATGAACGGACATTCAACAAATGAGTGTTGGTTTAACGGAAGGTCTGTGCGTGGCGGTGCTGCTGGTGGTGGCCCCGTTGCAAACAATTCGCAATAGGGTTTCGTGGGACGTACAAAATGTGTGAATGGCGGAAATTCCTCATCAACATATACACAAGTGAACACTACTAACACTAACAATATGTATGCTCATCTTTCTGAACTAGACAACACAGTTGCCGAATGTCAATCTCCTGTCCTAAGCGATAGCAACTGCGCAAGTGATACTACCATTCATTCTGACCATCATATTCCTGATTCACGAAGGCACTACACAGACCTGATCAACCGACGTAATGTGAATCCATTTACGTTTACTTCTAAAGGACTGCACATTGCCAATCTTAATATTAGACATTTATTGCCGAAGATGGATGAACTGTCTATGGTATTGAGTGTTGGCGGCTCTCCTGACATTTTAGGTGTGTGTGAAACCTTCCTCACGCCGGAGGTTACAGACAATCAAATTGAAATGGAATCATATGACATTATCAGGAAGGACAGGGCCAATACATCTTATACATGTAGGCTTGGTGGTGGGCTAGTGCTTTATATTAGGAATGGAATCAAATATAAACACAGGTATGATTTGGAAGTGTCAAATATGGAAACCATATGGGTGGAGGTACAATTTCCTAACTCGAAGTCTTTTCTTTTGTGTTCGGTGTACCGTCCACCAAGTGCATCTACTGAATGGATTGACCAATTCGAACAAGAGCTGTCATCTGCCCAAACATCTGGTCTTGAGTTGATCTTTATGGGTGACATTAATATCGACTTTACTGAATGTGCAAACAACAAATGGCTGCATTTAATGCAGTTATTCGATTTGAAACAATTAATTACCACACCTACTCGCGTGACCCAGAATACTGCTACAATTATTGACCATGTGTATTCTTCTCATCCGGACAATATTACGGAAAGTTCTGTTCCTCCATACGCTATTAGTGATCATTTTCCTGTGTGCTTTACACGACGCGTCAACTGTAAAGTGCGGCGTGATAACCATGTAGTAACCAAATACAGGTGTTTCAAAAACTTCAATGAACACAATTTCCTTTCCATGCTGAACAACGACCTTACCTGCATATCTAGTGATCCACTGATGAGTGTAGATAACTATACAGACACATGGTATTCCGCTGTGTTAAAGCATCTCAATTCGTATGCGCCAGTAAAAACAAAACGGGTGAAAAATGATCGGCTACCAGAATGGATGACGCCAGATGTAACCGAAGCACGTCAGCTTCGGGACCACTATAAGCGAGTCGAAGATTGGGAGAACTACAGAAAGTTCCGGAATAAGACAAAAAAACTAATTTCAACATCGAAACGAAATTTCTTCACAGATGCAATCAACAAGGAAAAAGATACCAGCTTTCTTTGGAAGCACCTTAGAAGTGTAAACAATTCGCGAAGAAAGCAAAATCAGATTCCGGAGGAGCTTGTGTTTGATGGAAATACAGTCACAAATACCAGCGAAATAGCACATCAGCTTAACACATACTTCACGTCAATTTCAAAAGTGTTTGAAGGGTTGACATTACCAAGTCCAGACTTAAGTAAGCTCGATGCTTTTGTACATGAACGTGTGCCACCATCCGTTTACTTCTCTATTCCTAAGATAACAACGTCTCAGGTATCTACGTATCTAAAAAAGCTAGATACAACAAAATCTGCGGGAATCGACGGCATCGGACCACGGATTCTAAAGTTAGCAGCTGATGTTGTCGCGCCATCCATTGCTACGCTAATCAACAAAAGCATTAACTCAGGACAATTTCCCAGTAAAATGAAGGAGGCTAGAGTTTTTCCGATTCACAAGGGTGGGAGCAAAACAGACCCATCTAACTATCGCCCCATATCTGTGTTGCCAACAGTTTCAAAAATTATTGAGAGGCATGTCAACAATCACTTAGTTGGTTACTTAAACAAATATGACCTCATCCAGCCCAATCAGTCAGGCTTTCGGGAAAAACATTCATGTCAAATGACATTAATAAAACTAGTTGATGAGTGGACAAAGCACATAGATGATGGAATGGTGGTAGGATCCATTTTCCTGGACTTCAAAAAAGCCTTTGATATGGTTGATCACCAGATACTTATAAATAAACTGTCGGTGTATAAACTATCGCCATCTGCGTTGACGTGGTTTATGTCGTATATTAATGGCAGGCAACAAACAATTAATTCCGGACATGATGCAGCACCACTCCAGGATATAATAGCTGGTGTCCCACAGGGTTCTATCTTAGGGCCTACTCTCTTTCTGTTGTTCATCAATGATCTTCCATTATTCATCAAACGTTGCAATACTGAC
>JBEVXV010000163.1:0-6732 GCA_040505915.1 Sedimenticola sp.
CTACCTGTACGGATCGCATCACTTCACGCAGATCATCGACTTTTTTCGTCAGCAATGATGATGAACGATCCAATAAAGTCACTGTAAAAAAAGTAACTTGCACCTGTGGTAAAGTTGCGTCGATATGCGACCATTAGCTTTAACAGTTCCTTTGTTGGTAGATCATCATCTGGATTTAAATTCCCCCGGGTTTCGCAAGCTCAACCCAGGCTACCGACTGATGTCCGCTTTTGCCACACAGCAGACTAAGTTGCTGATATAGCCAACCTTCGGCTTTTGGCCGGTTAGTGACCCTTTACTAGTCTTCAAGCCCATGAACCCAGCCTAGCGTCTCTTTCGCAACCTTAGCGGTCTATTTGAATAGGCTCATTTTATCGGTAGAACTCCTCTCTTTCCGGCGAAGATAGAGGCTCTAGTCTATCACCCATCTTTAACGCAATAGCATCTCTCACTAGGCAAAAAGCAAAACCTGACCCCGCTCTCTTTCTAGCCCCGTTCTCATGTTCGTTATGTGATTCTTGCTTTGAGTGGGAAATGGTCTGGATGCGCGATCATTTCCCTTGTTAAATCAACATCGATATCAGGCCAATAGAAATGACCTGGAGACTGCTCTTCGACGTTGATGATTGATTTAACCGTTTGATCTTTAAACCAAGGAAAATCTTCATATGACATGAATAGCTCTTTCTCATGAGCTAAGAGCCATATGCCATGAGTTGAGATATTGGTGACCTCAACTGCTAAAATGTTGTTGCCATGCACTAATGAGCTCATTGTAGTGAACCTCGATAAGTGATTCTATTTCTTTCAATTGTTTTCTTGAGTAATGATAGTTCTTTGCCAGCTCAATTTCCGGTTCTAACCAAAACTTTGCCTCTTCATTGCCCGAGAATACGTGAACGTGCATTCGATTTTCCTCTCTCGAAAAGAAGAAGAATCTGTAACCGTTTTCTCTAAATACTGTTGGACTCATGTTTCTTCCTGTACATAGCGTTGCCTTCAGCGGAGCAGGCACGTCAGCGGCTATATCCGCTGGAAGGCCTGGTTATTCCCGCGATCAAACCAAAACTAAATGCAACTGATGCACCAAGAGCCGCTCCTATAACAGCTATAAATAGTATTTCTTTAATCTCCATTCCTCCAAAAGACATACTGCTAAAAAATAGCACCAGCACTACTGCACCCAGTACAGAACCACACAAAACCAAATTGGTTTTTGAAAGCGCACCTTTCATGTCAAGAAACTTATACACCGGTACGCCAATTATTACAGTAGCGATATAACTCACAGGTATACCAAAAAACATTACAAAAGCAAATGCACTAAGAAAACTACTTGTTGTTTCCGGTGACATAATTATGACAACAGCTGTTCCAATATAATAGATAATGGGAGCCGTGATTGGCGCAATTACAAGAGCTTTCAATAGACTATATTGCTTCATTCTTTCACGCATAACGCCTAAATATGGGGCACTGGTGCGATAGCGACTGCGTCCCAGCGAACGAAAGTGAGCGACATGATTTTCTTGTTATATTCATTGCTTGGTTTCCAAATTCCACCAGCCATTCGAGTAGTCCATAGTAGTCCCATCTAGTTCACCATGTAGATGTTTCTGTGGAAGCAGAACTTCTAAGCTGCCGATATATTTTTTAGGTTCATTTGTAAATTGCTCACGATTTACAACCCGAAGCATCCACCCTGAACGTTTTTCTTTTATATGACCGTATTTGCCGAAAATCGCGTAGTTTCCCTTGATCATTGCGAGAACTGCTTTTTTATCTGATTCTTCACTAAGCATATTCTTTGCTTCTGATACAGCAGCCCCAGTCAACTTAACGTTAGGTAGTTCCGCATTCTCTCCGCCAAATACTGCCGAGAAAATAAGCAATGCAAGGCCAAGAATAATTCCTTTTGGGTGGTTCTGCATCATTACTTTGTTACTTCCATATTTGAATCTAACTAGCAGTTATATGCTTACCGCATAATCCACCTTCAATCGCATCACTTAACTAGTTTAGCTCCTAATGCGGCTGCCTGTCTAACCGCATAATAGACACATGGGTAAAGATAGCCGGATACGTATAGCGCTATATTCTTATAATTCCTCAAGATATTGCACAGCAATTTAATGCCACGCTGACTGCCTCATTCATATCTAGCCTGCATACCAACAACCAAGCTACCCATCACTAAACCGGCACTAACCATCAACTGAAAAGCTAGAGTGAAATCACGGTTTCTTTGGTTTGGCTGCGCATTGAATAGGTCAAAAATTATGTGGAACAAGGGGGCAGTTCTAAACATTCAACATCAGGTCACTCTCCTCAGACTGTTTCACCGTCCGGCTAACTGTCATGTAATGTCACTGCTGTCTCGTTAACTTTGTAGTATGTTGCAGTAACTCCTTGTGTGGAGGTGTTTTTTAGGGTGCATATATCAACAGCAACATGACATACTGCAATAGAACATGCCCTCTCCCTATGAGGGAGAGGGCCAGGGTGAGGGTGAGTTAAATCAACGACTTATCTATTGATCCCCCTCACCCCAACCCTCTCCCCAAAGGGGAGAGGGAGTTAACGGGACAGCAGTGATGTAATGTACACCATGATATAGCCCCATTTCAGATGTCAGGATGTCAGTGTCTGGGGCTAGGTTTGCAGCCTTAATTGACGATAAGGGCTCCGTCTACTGCTGAGTGCTTCTGCCGCCATCGACGGCGATGATCTGGCCGCTGATGTATTTGGCATCCAAGGCGAGGAAGCGCACAGTATTGGCTATATCCTCTGGATTGCCGGGGCGACCAAGGGCGGTGCGTGAAAGGATCAGCTCTTTGGTCTCTTGGTCTAACCCCTCTTCCGGCCAGAGTATCGCTCCTGGTGCTACGCCATTGACGCGGATCTCCGGCCCCAGCTCTCTTGCCAATGCTTTTACCATCATGGCGTTGCCCGCCTTTGCCATGGAGTAGACGGGGTAGTTTTTTAGTGGTCGCTGGGCGTGGATATCGACCAGATTGATGATTGCGCCGTTGCTCTCTTTGAGTAGGGGCGCTGCGGCCAGGGCGAGGAAGAACGGGGCTCTTAGGTTACTGCCCATCAGCTCGTCCCACTGCGCCTCGGTCACTTCTGTCACGGGGGTGGGGTAGAAGGAGGAGGCGTTGTTGACTAGGCAGTCGAGCCTTCCCCGCCACTGTTCGATGCGGCTGATCAGGCCTGTAAACAGGTCGCTGTTATGGAGGTCGGCCTGGAGCAGTAGCACTGAATCGCTACGTTGCTGCTCCAGTTCATCTTTCAGCGCCTCGGCAGCGGCCACGGAACCGCGATAATGGAGGGCGATATCCATGCCACTGTGATGCAGTGTCTGTGCGATAGTGGCGCCAATTCGATGGGCTGCTCCGGTGATAAAAGCCACGGGGCGGTAATCTGTTGTCACATGCAATCTCCAGCCTTGATACAATTTGTCTGATCACTTTAAATCAACTGTTTCATCGGTGCACCCTCTTAAGGAGGGGCATGAGCGGAGATTATTGGTAATGTGTGGCGTATATGAGTGAAAGAGGTATAAGAGGCGGGGCAAAACCACAACTGCCGCTCCCGGAGGGTGATGCTCTTGAGCACAGCCAGCGCTTGACCGCCCTTATTCGCAGGGAGATCGAGTTGGCCGGTGGGGAGCTGCCGTTTGATCGCTATATGGAGCTGGCCCTCTATGCGCCGGGCCTTGGCTATTACACTGCCGGTTCCCGGAAATTTGGCAAAGGGGGGGATTTTGTCACCGCCCCTGAGATCTCTCCTCTGTTTGCTCAGTGTTTGGCGCGTCAGTGTGCTCCGCTACTGAAAGCGCTTGGTGGTGCAGATATTTTGGAGTTCGGGGCCGGTTCCGGGGCGTTGGTCGCCGATCTGCTGATCGCCTTAGAGCCGTTGGATGCGCTCCCTGAACGTTACTTGATTCTTGAGCTGAGTCCGGATTTGCGCATGCGTCAGCGTGAAACCCTTACCCGCAGGGCACCGGGATTACTCTCTCGAGTTGAGTGGCTGGATAACCTGCCGAGTGATGGTTTCAGGGGAGTGGTGCTGGCTAATGAGGTGCTCGATGCCATGCCGGTACAGCGCTTCCGGGTTGCCGTTGGTGAGGTTAGTGAAGAGGTGGTGCGTTGGGAGGATGAACGGTTTGTCACCCGCTGGGCGGCTCCGGCGTCACCGGAGCTCAGCGATGCAGTCGCCCCGCTAATGGAGAGCCTCTCTCTTGACGACTATGAGTCGGAAATAAATCTGCGGGCGGTCTCCTGGTTACAGGCGTTGGGGGAGATTGTTTCGGCCGGGGCAGTACTGCTGATCGATTATGGTTACCCCCGTGCCGAGTATTACCATCCTCAGCGGGATCGCGGTACGCTGATGTGCTACTACCGCCACCATACTCACCCCGACCCTCTTCTCTTGCCGGGGTTGCAGGATATTACTGCCCATGTCGATTTTACCGCCATGGCAGAGGCGGCGCAGCAGGCCGGTTTTTCGGTGGTGGGATATGCCACCCAGACCTATTTTTTGATGGGCTGTGGGCTTGATCAACTGCTTGCCGCCTCCGATCCTAACGATCTGCCCAGCCATATGGCGCTGGTGCAGGGGGCGAAGCGTTTGACCCTGCCCTCGGAGATGGGAGAACGCTTTAAAGTACTGGGTTTGACCCGGAATCTGGATACGCCACTGGTGGGTTTTGCTATGAGAAATATGTGTGAACGGCTTTAGGTTGACTCTGATACTGCTCTCTCTGCTGTTGCTCCCTGGCTGTGCCGCCAGGGAGCCTCGGGGGTCGGCAGTGGAGGGACGCTCGTTTCGTATCCAGGATCTAATGAAGAGTGATGTGGATATGGTTACTGAGATACAGTTGCGCCAGATCATGGAGTCATTGAAGTTCTTGACCGACAAGCTCTATCGACGAAATCCCAAGGAGCGCCTAAAAGGGAGTAGTGCTTCTCGTGAGGTGGCGGTGGAGCGGATTTTTGGTGCCGGTCGCCGCAACGGTTTTCCTGAGTTGGATGGCAAGCGTGAGGCTGAAAGCATTCGTCTCGCTTTTGATGAAAGCTATGATGGAGACCGGGTGCTCGCCCTAGCGGTGGGGCTGAGAAGTATGGTGATGAAAGGTTATAACGGTAAGCACTCATTTTATCTCACCGATGAACTCGATCCGCAGAAGCTCTACAATGTAGCTCGCAATATTGAGGTTGCGGTGTGGATGCTGAGTCACCACCGGGATAGTCGTGGCGAACTGTTTATTATCAGTAATGAGCTAAAAGGGGATATTGATAACCTCAGCTATGAACGTCTCTTCGGAAAATTGATCGCCCTGCAGGACAGTATGGCGCTGATCATTGCCGAGAGTAGCAGTCGACAGATCAAGGCGGTGATTCAGACAGTAGCCTCAATGGTCTTTATACCGATTTGATATGGCAGGATACGCCAGACGGTTGGTGATGTTGGCCGCTGTAGGCGTATTTTCTCGAAGCGCGGTTAGATCCCCATTGCGCTTCGCGGGAGTACGTCTACGCAACAGGGTGCAAATGTAGTTCCATCTATTTAATGAACGATAGTCCGGGAGAGAGTAGTGCCAAAGGCGTGTGAACTGAAAAGAGGTATGATTGTTGAGATCAACGGTGCCCCCCACAGCGTCAAACAGGTGGAGGCGAAGAGCCCCTCATCACGAGGGGCGTCGACACTCTACAAGGTACGCTTCACCAACCTGAAGACGGGGCAGAAGCTGAATGACTCTTTTAAAGGTGATGACCTTCTCAAGGCGATCGACTGTGTACGCACCCAGGTGCAGTACTCCTATCTGGATGGCGATATATTCATGTTTATGGATATGGAGGATTACAGCCAGTACGGTCTCTCCCGCGATGACCTGGAGGATCAGCTCGGTTATCTTACTGAAGGGTTGGAGGGTATCACCGCACTGCTGGTGGATGGTCAACTCCTGGGTATTGAGCTGCCCCAGTCGGTCAGCCTGACCATCACCGACACCTCACCCGGAATCAAGGGTGCGACCGCCACCGGTCGTACCAAACCAGCAATGCTCACCACCGGCATGGAGGTTCAGGTGCCTGAGTATCTGGAGAGTGGCGAGGTGGTGAAGGTCAATACCTCTACAGGGAAATTTATCTCACGGGCATGATGCGTTTCATACGTCACCAGAATTTGGGCTTAATTTGCAAGCTACTCACGATCTGTCGCTTAATAAGCCAAAGAACCATATTCAACCATTAGTGGCAATCAGCGCCTAACAATGCCGTAATCTCGAGTACATACTTCATTCGCTGCGCTCACTATCAATGCGCCGGTTACGGCAGACGTTGATGTCTGATTCCACGCCAAAGGGTGCAGTTGCGGGCAATATTTTTCAATCCAAATGATCCGTTTGGTCGCAGAAGAGAAGCTATGAAACTTTTCAAGCCATTGAGTAAGCTCAGGGGTTTCTAAGCGGCCAAGAGCGGAAGTTGGCGTGAGGGATGATTTTAGTCTGCTGCCACCACGAAATGGACATCTGGAAACCTGAGCTGAATTGCCGCAGTTACAACACTCGTCCAGAGCATCGAACAGCGCGTAGCCTGGGTTGAGCTTGCGAAACCCAGGGGAATTTAAATCCAGAAGATGATCTACCAACAAAGGAACTGTTAAAGCTAATGGTCGCATATCGACGCAACTTTACCCCAGGTGCAAGTTACTTTTTCACAGTGACTT
>JBEVXV010000164.1:0-1530 GCA_040505915.1 Sedimenticola sp.
TTGGCGTTTCCAAGAAGCTTCTTCTTGTTGTTTGGCAGTTTTGTTTGTCTTGTCCGAAACACCCGTTCGCCAAGTGTGTCCGTTAATGACCGCCTAGATCTCTCCCCGGCCTTGATGGAATTTGGTTTGTCATACCGATCAGTCACTACGGCCACGACTGTACAGGTGTCTGTAAACTTTGATACAATGAGTCGTTGAACAATGTCACAGATATCGCCCACAGTTCTTGAATGGGAACCTTCAGAGCCGCAAATGATCTGGATGACAGCCATGAAATCGAATACCCACATCGTGTCTTGACACTTCGGCAGGGTGGGTTCACCATCGGGCACCTTGTCTTCCAGCTCGTGTAGTAAGTCACTTTTCTTCCCTGTGTTCATGGTACCATCGATATTGAACAATGCCAGAGGCACCGGCGATAACTCGAACTCAAAACATGTTTGAAGTGAGATGTCCCGGTCCTTGGCAAGGACGAGTATTTTGGCAAGAAACTGTCTGTCTGTGTTGAGAACTGTGACTTCCTTCTTTTTTTAGGTAAGTTTTACTGGCTTTCGGAGACTGGAGAAAGTACGTACGCCAGTTTTGGGGATTGGGGCCATAATATCTACTTTGTCACAATTTATCCTCTCCGACACAAATGCTTCGAGTTTGTCTCTTCCAGTTGTACGTGCATTTAGCAGGCTGTCAGTGGGAACTCCGCTAGGCAATAGGACACCAGTCGCTATGTTCACGAGCGGCATTGGATCTTCGACGGACGCGTCATCGTCTAAGTTAAATGGATTTGTCATGGTCTCCTGTATGACTTGAATCACGTCATGAATCTTCATCTCGTCGACCTTTGTCCTGTTTGAACTTATCTCTCTGTGGAGATAGGTTGTATCCTCATTGAGTCCGCACATTGTCAACAAATTGGAGGACACTGCAGCCCTTGAATGCGATGTCAAGTAATGCCATTCGACTGCCGCTGCAGTTCTGTTCATGCCTTTAAGGGTCCCTTCTGTAGAGCAGTCTCTGTTCAACGTCTGTTCAATTGCTTGGTCAGACCATATTCCGTTGAACGTTGCTGACGAATTGGACGACCGACGCACGGTATGCAGGCCTTCATTCATTGCGGTGTGGACATCTGGAAAGAGGGTGGATAACGTTGACATTTCAGCCACGTAAATGCTTCCCCATCTAGCATAGTTAGTGTGGTCAAACGCGAAGTCGTACGGCAGCATCCGCATGAAGTAGTGCAGATGCTTGTCGAAGTCACAATTTCTTTCAGCTGCTATGTAATCCAGGAGACTCTCAATCATGGCCAAATACTCATCCCAGAATGCAAATGTGGATGAACATTCTCTAGCTCGTTTCCGAAATGAGTCCAGACGGTGGAGGATGTTGTCCATATCATCGACAAGAGCACCAGTGGCATCTTCCACGGCTTGTCTATTGTCAGTCCATACTTTCTTGCGGTCTTCTAACAGTGATGTTTAAACAGTTACTGTCTCAAGGCTTTGGTTCAGTTGTTCACAAAGTGCATCCGACTCT
>JBEVXV010000165.1:0-5969 GCA_040505915.1 Sedimenticola sp.
AGTGGACATTGCGGCACCTCGCTTATACCTGTAGTCAGCATAGTTCGTAAACGAATAATATGCAATCAAGTATACGTTTTCAATCAATGGGGCTGGAGTTCGATTGATATAACGCCCAGCTACCTTCTTTATAGCCCCCTTCTTCACTGATCCAGTTTTTGCAACTTCTCAATAACCCAGTGCAGATGGATAACTTTCAGGTGGGTGCAGTGACAGGCTAAGCTATTGATATTGTAAGATTAGGTCAAGTAAGGTACCGGAGTCGCCTCTGTACGGCAGGGGTCGGAGTCAAACCGTCCTACCACATCAATTTTACCTACCCTTGTGTCACGGTTTGACTCCGACCCCTGGTAAAAATAACCCAAAAAACAGGTATAGCTGAATAGTTATGATCAGCCAACAATACGTAGGGCGATATAGGGCGTCAGATTGAGGAGAAAGATTGCAATTTTGAAGTGGGCCATTCCTGCATAGTGAATGGCATCGAACCGCTCTTCGGAGAGGTGGAACCATCTGCTGTGCTGTCTATAGATCCAGTCGTGGGACAGGGTGAAAAACAGGAGCCACCACAACAGTAGTCCGATGTTGATTAGTGTGCACCAGAGTAGGGTGTCGCGAACGGTTTCAATAATCACGTTTCAGCCTCCAAATCCTGCTTCCTCGGTTTCTCATACTGAATCAGAAATGCCAGTAGTGCCGGTACCACGAAGAGGGTGAGTAGGGTGGAGAGGGCGAGGCCACCAAGGATGACACTGCCGAGACCGCGGTAGAGTTCGGTGCCAGAACCCTGCGCCAGCACCAGGGGCAGTAGTCCGAACAGGCTGGTGGTGGTGCTCATGAATATGGGGCGGATGCGGGTACGGACTGAGTGGACCACTGCATCCATTCCCAGCAAACCGCCATAGCGAACGTTGTTGAGGGCTTGATGGACGATGAGTATGGCATTATTCACCACGGTTCCCACCAGGATAATAAAGCCGAGCATGACCAGAATGTCAAAGGGTTGTGGGGCAAGGAGACTATCCACCAGGGCCAACCCCATGAAGCCGCCTGCTGCTGCCATGGGCACCGAGAAGAGGATGATCAGTGGGTAGAGGTAGTTGCCGAACAGAGCCGACATCAGCAGGTAGGTGATAACGATGGCCAGCAGGAAGTTCCACTGCAGTGCTTGGCGGGTCTCAGTGAGTTTGTCGGCATTACCGCCCACGGAGACGTGGATGCCGTCCAGCTTGCCCGCCTGTTCCAGCTTGGGTACCAGCTGGTCTGTGATCAGTTCCATGGCGGCTTGCAGGGGCATCTCTGTCGGTGGTGTCACCTCCAATCGGATGTTGCGCTTACGCTCCAGGTGGTCGATCTGGGTCATTCCCTGTCCATACTCCAGTTGCACCAGATCTCCCAGCTGCACCAAGCTGCCGTAGGGGGTGGCGATGATGCCATCAAGCAGCTCTTCCGGGGTCTCGATGCGGTGGCCGCCACTGCGAATAACCAAATCCATCACCTTCTCGCCCTCCGGCTTGTACTCGCCGATCTTGCGCCCATCCATCAGTACATCGAGATAGATTCCCAGCTCCCGCTCGGTGAGACCGTTGGCCACCACGCGGGAGCGGTCAGGTCGCAGGTTGGCCTCGGGGTAGCTAATCTCCAGGGAGGGGACAGGACGGATCTGCGCTGTGGGTATGGCTTGTTTTAGGGTGCCAAAGAGGGCTCGGGCACCGTTGACGATCTGCTCCAGATGATTGCCGGAGAGATTGACATCGACAGTTCGCCCCTGACCGATACCGGATTCGAAAATGCCACGCTGAATGCTGACACCAAACATGCCAGGGATGGAGTTCATGATCTCACTGAACAGCGGCATCATCTTACGTGCTTCATCAACATGAGTGCTGGTGCCGCCAAACAGGCTGACCGCGTCAGAGGCGACGTAGAAGATATTTTCGATCTGCGGAATGCCATCCTTCCCATCTTGCTCCAGATGGGGTTTTACCCGCTGATATACATATTCGCCGATCTCCCACTGTTTCTGTTCGGAGTAGCCGGGAGGAGGGACCAGGATATTGAGGATCAGGTTGCGGTTTCCCTGGGGCAGGTACTCCGCCTTGGGGATTAACATCATCACCGTTATTACCGAGGCCGCAGTGAAAAGGCTGATGGTGAGGATGCGTGTGAAGGCGTTTTTAAGGGTGGTGCGGGAGAGCCACATAAATGAGCGGACGAAGCGGTTTCCGCCATCGAGGGTCGCCACCTGCGCTTTTACCTGCCGCTTCGACAGGCGATAGAATTTGTTGGTGACCGCTGGAATTACCGATACCGAGATGAAGAGGCTGAGCAGAATGGAGAAGGTGATGGCGATGGCGATATCACGGAATAGCTGTCCCGCCTCCTCTTCGATGAAAATTACCGGCAGAAACACCGCCACAGTAGTGACGGTGGAGGCGAGGACCGCCCCCCACACTTCACGGGTTCCCTCATAGGATGCGCGGAAGGGGCTCTTGCCCATGCGACGGTGCCGGTCAATGTTCTCCAGCACCACGATCGAGTTGTCCACCAGCATCCCCACAGCAAAGGTGATGCCTGCCAGACTCATGACATTGATATTGCGGTCGAACAGATACATAAAGAAGAAGGTGCCCATTATCGAGATGGGAATGGCGATGGCCACTGTCAGAGTGGAGCTGATTGAGCGTAGAAACAGCAGCAGTACAATAATAGCCAGCGTACCACCGATCATTAGGTTGCTCTTGACGGTGTTGATGGCGGTGTTTATGTAGGGGGTCTGATCGTGGACCCAGTCGTAATAGAGGCCGTTCTCCTTGAGAATCCCCTGGTTAAGACCATCAACTACCTGTCTCATGCGGGCAGTCAGTTCCAGTACGTTGGCTCCCGCCTCTTTGCGTATCCCGGTGACGATCATCGGTTGACCGTTGTGTTGTACTGCCGGGGGGTTGGCGTAGTAGCCGAAGCGGGTCTCGGCTACATCGCTGAGGTGAACCCGGTGCAGGCCGTCATCAGCCAGTAGCAGTTCTCCAGCCTCTTCTGCGGATTGGAATTGGCTCAGTGTGCGGATTCGGTAGTTGCGCTTGGCCAACCCCATGACACCGGCGGAGATATCGCTATTGGCGCTCTGCACCCGACCAATAACCTGACTGAGTGAGATGCCATGCTCCGCTAGCCGGGCCGGATCGACGCTGATCTCCATGCGCTTTTCAGTGCCGCCGAAGATAAATAGAGAGCCGACACCCTCAACGCGTTCGAGGGCGTGACGCACCTCGTTCTCAAAGAAGGTGCGGTAAGTCTTGATGCGGTGGGGGTCGCCATCGATGGTTTTAAGCATCATCCAGATCACCGGTGAGCTCTCGGCGCTGGAGGTATTTACTATCGGCTTCTGGGCATTTTCCGGGTAGGCGGAGACCTCGTTGAGCTTGTTAGTGACCCGCACCATGGCATCGTTGAGGTTGGTGCCGACCTTAAAGGTGAGGCTAATGTTACCGTAGTTGTTGTAGCTGGTGCTCTCCATCACCGTCAGGCCGGTGACGCTCTTTAGTACCTCCTCCTGCTTCTCCACGATCTCTTTCTCGATCTCGTAGGGGCTGGCTCCGGACCAGTTGGTACGGACGCTGATCTTGGGTGCTTCCACATCCGGAGTCAGCTGTACCGGTAGCCGGTCGAGGCCGATGAAACCGAACAGTACCACCAGAATCACGACAGCGAAGGTAGAGACCGGTTGATCGATAGAGCGTTTTACCAGATCCATAAAAGGATACCTACTCCTGGGCTTTTTTGATGATCACCACAGCCTGGTTTGGCCGCAGACGGTCGTTGCCATCCACCACCACCGGCATACCGGTGGTGATGGTGGGACTATCCACGCCGATCATGGTGCCGGTACGGGCGAGGATCTTCAGCGGTAGCATCTTTGCCTTGCCCTTGCTCACTGTGTAGATATGGGGCTTGCCCTGAAATTGCACCACGGCATCCCGTGGGATCAGACGTAGCGTCCGTTTTTTACCGGCGGAGGCCTCTACCGAAGCTGACATGTTCTGAATCATCCCCTCCCGATAAGGGATGGCGACCTTCAGCGTGGCACTTTTGGAACGTAGATCTGCTACCGGCGTGAAACCACGGATGCGCCCCTTCAACTCAATGCCGAGAGGTTCGATGGTGACCACCAAGGTTGCTCCCCGTTCCTGATAGCGTACCAGCTTTTCAGAAATCGCCCCCTTCATCACTGCATCGGCAGTAGAGGCGAGGATGCATACCGGGGTACCGGGATTGATCCACTCTCCCTGCTCCTTGAGCTTAGCCAGGATTACACCATCGAAAGGGGCGCGGACTGTGCTTTTTTTCAGCTGTAGCCCCAAGCGAGCCAGCTCCTCGTCGAGGGTTTCGCGCTTTCTCTGCAGCGCCTCAAGCTCGTAGCGAGTGTCATCATAGACTTGGCGGCTGGCGGAGTTTTTTTGTAGCAGATCCTTGAGCCGTTTCAGGGTGCCACCCACCCGGTTGAAGTCAGCACTGACCTGGGCGCGCTGCTTCTGTTTGATGTCCATATCCTTATGGATTAGATCGGTGTTGAGTTCTACCAGGGGGGCTCCAGCTTTGACCTGCATCCCCTCCACTGCATTTTGGCGGGTGATGAGGCCGGAGGTCTCCCCCGAAACCTCGGAGATGCGGTCAAAATCGATGATGCCGACTAAGTGACTGGTGGCCGCCAACTCCTGCTCTACCACCTGGGTTACCACCACACGGGCGGCTGGCGCTGTTGGGGGGGCAGCCGTTAGAGCAAGGGGAGTCAGAACTCCCAGCAGCACCCAAAAGAGGAGTGGAAAGTGTTTCATGAGAGGTTCGCCATGATTTGGTTGAGGATCCCAGGGAAAGGTTGTGGTGGGTCGCTATTTGTGTGAGCTAGTACACTGAGTCCGTAGGCGGTTGTCAAGGAGCTTATCTACTATTGGTTTTTAACGCTCACGGCGTCACTCTCGATAGTTGACTTGTTACTCCATCTGCGGGAGTAGGGTGCCGCCAGGGGTTCGCCGATAAAGAGCCCTTCACTGGGCCAGGCAACGCTTTTCCAGTAGGCCTCGATCAGGGTCTCCCCCTGAAGGTAATAGTTCATCAGAATATCCGGGCGGGGAAAGGAAGGGTAAAGGAAGGGTAAAGGATGGGAGTATAAATCCACAAAATCAACCTACTTCACTACATCCAGCAATGTATTGATGTCACCTCCACATGATTTTTTTTTGATTTTAGCGAGCGCAAAGCACTTCTTTCCCCTTTCTCTGGCCCTGCTCAGCGCGTCGCGGAGTGGCCCTATTCAAGCTTTCATCGTTTTGTAAGCCGAAAGGAGTATCCACTGGTTTGGGCTGGTGGAGAAGGTCTTGCAGGTGGAAGGTTTGGTGGCTAGTGATCCCGGGTTTCGCAAGCTCAACCCAGGCTACGTTCTGGGGTGATATGGTGCCAGCAGGAGTATTTGGCTTACGTGTTGACGCCTAAATTAAGAGCAAGGAAAAGAGCCGCTTTCGAGGTTTTTGGGTTGACACAGTAACTACATTGGATACACTAAATGTAACTACATTGTTACAACCTATTGGGGTTTATATGACTACACCAGCTAAAGCAAAATTTGAGGGCACGGTACAACCGTGGGGCAATAGCCTAGGTATCCGTATCACTCGCCCAATGAGCGATATGGCGCACCTGGGTAAAGGTGACAAGGTTGCCATTGAGATCACCGAGAACGGGCTTGTCATCAGCCGCAAAAAGCCAGTGAAGCGTCTCAAACTCCCATACACCGAAGCTGACCTCATCGCCGGTATGACTCCCCACAAGGCCCATGCTGATGAATTGCCATCCATGCTCGCTCACGAAGTAGGGGGTTGAGGTGGCCGGGCGCTATATCCCTGAACGTAACGACATCGTGTTTCTCGACTTTGAGCCTACTAAGGGCAAGGAGATCGGCAAGTATCGACCTG
>JBEVXV010000166.1:0-10166 GCA_040505915.1 Sedimenticola sp.
TCTATCTATATGTGATAAGTGTGAATTTTCGGCGTATAATCTTGTAGTAGACATGGTGACTTTTCCCCCTGACCTAGTTACGCCCCTATCCAGATGATTTGCAGCAGTTGCAGCCGCACCTTTCCCGCTGAAGATTCTCTCTTCTGTCCTTACTGCGGTAAAAAGTTAGAAAAAGAGAACTGCTGTGCGGATTGCGGCAAACCCTACCTGCCCCACGCTAACTTCTGTGACCGTTGCGGTGCTCCCGCACCCGAGGAGGAAGGGAGTGCGCAGCAGACGATTATCGATCCACTGAATAATGGGGAGAGCCATCATGGTGAGGTCTACTCCACGCGTGAGGTGGCTCTCGGTATCGTCTATGAGGATTGGGCGCTAATCCATGGTGGTGAGTTTGTCATGGGTTCGCCGGAAGATGAGTTATACCGTTTTGACTCTGAACGCCAGCACCGGGTACAGATCAACAGCTTTGAACTGTTGAAGACGCCGGTCACTTTCGCCATGTACGACGCCTACTGCGATGTTCACGATATCACCAAGCCCAAGGACGAGGGTTGGGGTCGTGATAGTCGACCGGTGATCAATATCAGCTACTGGGATGCGTTGGGCTACTGCAGCTGGCTGAGAAAGGTGACTGGCTGGCAAATTCGCCTGACCACCGAGACGGAGTGGGAGTACGCCTGCCGCGCCGGTAGCGTCACCCCTTTTTCCACTGGAGAGAGCATCAGCAGTGATCAGGCAAATTTCGATGGCACCTATGTCTATGGCAAAGGAGAGAGGGGGATCAGGCGCGGCATGACTACCCCGGTCGGGCAATTTCCCCCTAACCTCTGGGGGCTTTACGATATGCACGGTAACGTCTGGGAGTGGTGTGCTTCGGAGTATGCGGACGACTACAATGGACTGGAGCAACTCAGTGCCTGTAAGGCGGCCGATAACCCAAACCCCCGGGTATTACGTGGTGGCTCCTGGTATAACGTGCCCGGTAGCCTGCGCTCTGCCTCGCGCAACAAATTGGCGCCGGATCTCCATTTTCTGAAAGTAGGTTTTCGGATCGTTCGGGAGATCAAGTAGCTTCCCCCCAGTGCGGAGTTTGTTCGACCTTCCTCGCGGCTGAAGTCACTCCTACAAAGGCGGCATTATAGAAAAAGCCACCCATGGCTGAATTCATGGGTGTCTTTTTTGTTGGTGCTCCAAAATAGGTAGTTATTGTTTTGCGAGTCCTTAGATTGCCAGGTACTGATGGCGCATCTCTTCGTTGTCGAGCACCTCTTGGGCGAGGCCGTCGAATACCACCTGTCCCATGTCGAGGATGATGGCTCGGTCGGCAAGGCGCAGTGCCGCCACTGCGTTCTGCTCAACGATGATGGTGGTGATACCCTGCTTTTTGATGCCGTCAACGATGCGTTCGATCTCGCGAACGATGACTGGCGCCAGCCCCTCGTAGGGCTCATCCAGCAGCAGTAGTTTGATATCGCGGGCAAGGGCGCGGGCTACCGCCAGCATCTGCTGTTCACCACCGGAGAGGGTGGTGGCCTCCTGCTCACGGCGCTCGGCCAGTCGCGGGAAGTGTTCGTAGATACGCTCTATGCTCCAACCGATTGGCGGAGCGATCTGCGCCAGGATAAGATTCTCTTCGACGGTCATGCCGGCGATGATACGGCGATCCTCAGGCACCAGAGCGACGCCGTTCTGAGCGGCATCATGAGAGGCCATGCTGTGTAGCGGCTGGTGATCGAGCCATATCTCTCCGTGCAACACCTGGGGTGAATCGACTCTGGCAATGGAGCGTAGGGTAGAGGTTTTACCGGCCCCGTTACGGCCCAGCAGGGCGACGACTTCACCCTCGCGAATGTCAAAGCTGACACCCTGGACAATGTAGCTTTCACCGTAGTAAGCGTGGATATCCCAGCAGGAGAAAAAAGCGGGATCTGAGCCCGTTCTGTTCACCGTAGATACATGATGTGGCATTTTGTTATTAGTCATAGCTCTGCTCCACCCAGGTAGGCCTCCTGTACCTTTGGATTACCGCGTATTTCATCGGGGGGACCCGAGGCGATGATGCGGCCCTGGGCCAGTACGCTTATGGTGTCTGCCAGGCTGAATACCACATGCATGTCGTGCTCAATGATGATTTTTGTCATGCCACTCTCTTTGATCTTTTTCAGCAGATCGATGGTGCGGTTGGTGTCGTGACGCGCCATACCGGCAGTAGGTTCGTCCAGCAGCAGCAGGCGTGGGCGCTGAACCAGACCCATAGCCAGTTCCAGGCGCCGTTTGTCACCCCGGGACATGCTGGCCGCCTGCATATGGATGTGCTCGCCTAGGTCCATATTTTGTAGGGTGTGCATGGCGTCTGCTTCGATATCCTTCTCTGTTGCCAGATTGGCGAAGGGATTAAATTTGAAGGTGCCGTCACGCTTGGCCAGTGCCGGTATCATCACGTTTTGCAGTACGGTCAGGTCGGGGAAGATCTCCGGTGTCTGGAAGACGCGTACCATCCCCGCATGATTGATCTCATGGGGTTCCAGGCCGATCATGTTCTTACCATCAAACTCGACGCTGCCGTTGTCCGGCACCAGGCGTCCGATGCAGACATTGAGTAGGGTAGATTTACCCGCGCCGTTGGGGCCGATGATGGCGTGAATTTTCCCCTCTTCGATATCCAGATTGATATCCCCCAAGGCATGGAGTCCGCCGAAGGTTTTATCGACGTTCTTGATGCTTAATACGATATTGCTCATAACGTCACTCCTTCTCAGATTGCGGTTCAGCTGCGCTGTTGGACCGTTTGGAGTAATTCCTGGCGTAGGCGGTGGTACGGCGTATGCCCTCCATCACCCCACCCGGCAGGAAAATCACCACCAGCATAAAGAGCAGGCCAAGGGTCAGGTGCCAGCCTTCACCAACAAACTCACTGCTGATAGCCACTGATATATTTCCCAGCCAGTCTGGCATGAAAGAGAATGCCTGATGCAGTGTATCTTCATTGAGAGCCGAGAAGATGTTCTCAAAATACTTGATTATACTAACACCAAGAAGAGGCCCGACCAGGGTACCGGCACCACCGAGAATAGTCATCAGTACCACTTCCCCCGATGCAGTCCACTGCATGCGCTCGGCACCTGCCAGAGGATCGGTTACCGCCAAAAGAGAGCCTGCCAGGCCGGCGTACATACCTGAAATCACAAAGGCTGAAAGCAGGTAGGGTTTGGTATTGAAGCCGGTGTAACGCATGCGCGTCTGGTTGGACTTTATCGCCCGCAGTTTCAGTCCATAAGGAGAGCGAAAAATGCGCAGAGAGATAAAGAAGCAGAGGATCAAGATGACGGCGCAGAAGTAGAATCCTGAGTAGCCGCTCATCTCCAGGCCGAAAAGGCCTGTGGAGGGGAGCCCTTCAGCTGCTGGGCCGTCAAAGATCCGTGGGTCTTGCTTGGTCAGTTGCAGTCCTGTTTCGCCGTTGGTGATAGGTGTCAGTACCGAGTAGGCGAGGTTGTAGGACATCTGGGCGAAGGCGAGGGTCAGGATTGAGAAATAGATACCTGAGCGGCGCAGGCTGATGTAGCCGATAACGACAGCAAACACGCCTGCCACCAGGGTGCCGAAAACCACGGCAGGTAACACATTCATGGTCAACAGTTTAAACGACCAGACTGCCGTGTAGGAGCCGACACCAAGGAATACGGCGTGGCCAAACGAGAGGTAGCCGGTGAGTCCGAAAAGAATGTTGAAGCCGATGGCGAAGATGCCGAAGATGGCGAACTTCTGCAGCAGATCTGGATAGGAGGCACCGATGGGTGCGAGCCAGATAGGTGCGCTCAGAACTACGGCGGTGAAGAGGGCCATTACGACCCAGTTGTTTTTAAGAGATAACGAGTTCATATCAATCCTCCATCACACCTTTGCGTCCCATCAGGCCGCGAGGCCTAACCAGGAGGATGACAATTGCAACCAGGTAGATAATGATCTGGTCGATGCCCGGGATGATGGCATTAATTTCATTCATGGATGCAAATGATTGCAGAATACCTAGCAGGAAGCCTGCTGCGACGGCGCCTCCAAGGGAGCCCATGCCACCGACTACTACGACGACGAAGGAGAGGACCAGAAAGTCCATCCCCATATGGTAGTCGGGGGGTAGGATCGGGGCGTACATCATCCCCGCGAGGCCGGCTACCACCGTCGCTATGCCAAATACGATGGTAAAGCGTCGCTCCACATTAATACCCAGCAGTCCGACGGTCTCCCGGTCGTGCATGCCGGCACGTACCACCATGCCGAAGGTGGTGAAATGCAAGAAGGCGAAGACGGAGAAGATGATGATGCTGGAGAATGCGAGATATATAAGTCGCCACCAGGGGTAGACCACAGATTCACCTAGACCGAAGATTGCGCCGATAGCGGCGCTGCCAGCGACGATGTCGGGTGGTGGTGTGGGAATGGGGTTGGCACCAAAGAAAGATTTGATAATCTCCTGCAGCACGATGGCAAGCCCGAAGGTGACTAGGATCTGATCAGCATGGGGGCGCTTATAGAAGTGGCGGATTAGGCCGCGCTCCATGGTGATACCGATCAACAGCATCACCGGTATGGTGAGCACTATCGATATAGGCACTGACCAGTCGATGATAAAGGTGCCGAAGTCACCCCACCAAATCTCCAGGTAGGGTTGCTCCTTAAAGGCATCAAAAAAGGTGATACTTTCATCTTTCACCTGTTTCGATATAGTCAGGAGTTTTTGCATTGAAACGGCACAGAAGGCACCCAGCATAAACAGCGCCCCGTGGGCGAAATTGACCACACCGAGCGTTCCAAAAACGAGAGTCAAGCCGAGGGCAATCAGTGCATAGGCACCCCCCTTGTCGAGACCATTTAATACTTGAAGAAAAATAGCGTCCATTACCGTCTACACAACTGTATGGAGAAAAAGGGCCAAGGGCGGTTGCCGGTGACCGGCAACTACCCCCGCATAACAGGCGGCCGCCCGAAGGCGGCCGCCTGGCCATTGGCAGGTTCTATTAAACCTTGTAAGGACCGAGTTCGCCACCAAAGATTTTGGCATCGTACTCAACTTGGGCGCGTGGAACAACTTGCTCAACCTTCAGTACGTCGAACGAGGAGGATGGATTCTGGTTACCACGTACCACCAGTACATCCTTAAATGCCTGATGATCTTCAGCACGATACTCAGTGGCACCATTGCCGCCGCCATCGAACTTGTGGCCTTCCAACTGCTTGATCACCTCAGGTGGGTAGAAGGTACCGGCACGCTGGCAAGCATCTGCGTACTGCAGGGCTTGAACGTAGCAGGTTTGAGCCGCCTGTGAGGGTGGGAAACCGTACTCCTGACCGAAGGATTTAACGAAGGCTTTGGAGCCTTCATCCTGCAGCGACCAGTGCCAGTTGGTTGATCCAAGGATACCTTTGATATTGTCACCGGCACCCTGTGCCATCAGGCGGGAGAACAGTGGTACAACGATTTCGAAGTTCTTGCCGTTGACCTGTTTATCACGCAAGCCAAACTGGGTCGCCTGGGTTAGAGAGTTGATCATATCCTTACCGTAGTGGTTAAGGATCAGCACGTCTGCACCAGAGTTTAGTACCGGGGTAATGTACTGAGAGAAGTCACCTGCACCTACCGGGGTTTTGACGGTGGCGGTGGTTTCCCAGCCCAGAGCTTCAGTGGTATTTTTGATAGACTCTTCCTGGGTCCAGCCCCAAGTGTAGTCAGCGGTCAGGTGGTAGGCTTTACGGTCGGTGCCAAACTCTTTCTTCAGGACCGGACCCAGTGCAGCACCGGACATGTAGGCGTTGAAGAAGTGGCGGAAGCCGTAACGACGCTTGTCCTTACCAGTGGTGTCATTGGAGTGAGTCAGGCCGGCCATGAACATGATGCCCATCTCCTGGCAGAGACCCTGCACGGCGATAGCCACGCCTGAAGAGGAGCCACCTGAGATCATCAGGGCGCCATCTTTCTCGATCATACGCTTGGCTGATGCGCGAGCGGCATCAGATTTGGTCTGGGTGTCGCCAGTTACATACTCGACTTTCTTACCGAGAACGCCGTCTCCTTTCAGGGTCAGTGGTTTCATGGTATTGAGCATACCGCCATCACCCTCGCCATTGATGTGCTTGACTGCCAGCTTATAGGCGCGTAGCTCATCCGCACCCTCGTCAGCATAAGCGCCGGTCTGGGGAACGTTGAAACCGAATACAGCAGATTTGGCACTGCCGGGGTTATTACGGAAATCAGCCGCCCAGGCGTCTTTCATAAAGAACATGGGCATGCTAGTTGCGGCCAGAGCGCCTGCGCCAACTTTAATAAAGCCGCGTCGGGACAGTTCGCTGGTTTTCTTGTCAGTCATCTATCTCTCCTCTCGTGGGGCTGAAGGCCCCTTGTTGTCATTAATGTTTATTTCCAGTAAAGCGCTCCATCATTGATCTTCGGGAGTGGCTGTCGATAGTTATCGCGGCCATCCAAAATGATCAAGTGATACAGCGCAGATATCGCACTACATCGTCCGTGAATACAAAATATAGTACGAAGCTGGTAATAAAATAGATTTTCGAATTATATTTTCGATATACCCCACTGTAGTCGGGAGTTTTCGAAAACTGGAGTAGTTTTACTGCGAATATCATGCCAGATAAATATTGCGATATATATCAATTTATTAGATGGGGTATTTCTTGCTGTGTTACCATGCGACGCTACTTTAGGTAGCGGTGTGTTTCTATAAGTAACACTACCCCCATTGGGTGATTTGCCGTTTTAAATTCTGACAGAAGAGGAAAATTTACCGTAATGGTTTTCCCGCAAGGCAGTTAAGCAGTATTATTCGGCTGTTCCGGTATAGACGCGTAAGCAGATCAATGAAGATAATAATATTAGGTGCAGGTCAAGTGGGTACCTCCGTAGCCAATAATCTGGCTTCTGAGGCTAACGATATCACCGTGGTGGATCAAGATCTTGACCTACTCCAGGCGCTGCAAGACCGCCTCGATCTGCGTACCATACAGGGCCACGCGGCGCATCCGGATGTACTGAAGCAGGCAGGTGCTGAGGATGCAGATATGATCCTTGCCGTAACCAACAGCGATGAGACCAATATGGTCGCTTGTCAGGTGGCTTATACCCTGTTCCATACCCCGACAAAGATTGCCCGGGTACGCGCTCTGGGTTTTACCAGGCATCCTGAGCTGTTTAGCGGTGATGCACTGCCGGTGGATGTGCTGATTAGCCCTGAGCAGCTGGTCACCGACTACATCATGAGAATGATCAAGCACCCGGGTGCCCTCCAGGTGCTCGATTTTGCTGGCGGCAGAGCGCGGCTAGTGGCGGTTCGCGCCTACTACGGAGGTCCTCTGGTGGGGCATGAGTTGCGAGCCCTCTATGATCATATTCCTCACGTAGAGGCGCGGGTGGCGGTAATTTATCGTCAGGGGCGAGCCATTCAGCCTGAGGGGGATACCATCATCGAGCCTGATGATGAGGTCTTTTTTATTGCCGCTTCAGAGAACATTCGCCTGGTGATGAGCGAGCTGCGGAAGATGGATAAGCCGTACAAGCGCCTGATTTTTGCCGGTGGAGGAAATATAGGTAAGCGCCTCGCCGGAGCGCTGGAGCGCAACTATCAGGTAAAACTGATCGAATACGATAAGGAGAGGGCGAAGAGAATTGCTGAGGATCTGCCTAAAACCATTGTCCTTCATGGCGATGTCTCCGACGAAAATTTGCTACTGGAAGAGAATATAGAGAATACCGATCTCTTCTGTGCAGTAACTAACGATGACGAGGCCAACATTCTCTCTGCCATGCTGGCCAAGCGCTTGGGGGCGCGCAAGGTGATGGCGCTGATCAATCGTGGTGTCTATGCAGATATGGTGCAGGGGGGCCCTATCGACTTTGCCATCTCACCTCAGCAGGCCACTATAGGCACGCTGCTGACCCATGTACGCCGGGGAGACGTGGTAATGGTTCACTCTCTGCGTGGCGGTGTAGCAGAGGCGATCGAGGCTGTAGCTCACGGCGACCGAGCATCCTCTCAGGTGGTAGGGCGGGCTGTTGAGGATATCACTCTACCCGCTGGCGCAAACATCGGTGCCATCGTGCGTGGCAGTGAGGTTTTGATTGCGCACCACGACACGGTGATTCAGTCGGAAGATCACGTTATTCTTTTTCTTGTGGATAAGCGCCATATCACCGATGTTGAGCGCCTGTTTCAGGTGGGTATCACTTTCCTGTGAGGATCATATTTCACATCTCCCTGCCACTGCTCGCCGGTACTTTGAAACAGTTCCAGCATGAACCTCCCATGAGCATACTGAAGGGCTTCTAGAAACATGAATTTCAGTGTCGTCCAGCGTATTCTCGGTGTTCTGTTGATGGTATTTAGCCTGACCATGCTGCCGCCAGCAGCCGTCTCATGGTGGTATGGTGATGGTACGGCTGCTGTATTTCTCATCGCTTTTTTGATCACCTTTTTTGCCGGAGCACTCGCGCGCGTACTGGTTCGTGGAAAACAGCATGAGCTACGGCTGCGAGATGGTTTTATGGTGGTGGCGCTGTTCTGGAGTGTACTCGGATTGACCGGTGCCCTGCCGTTCATGCTCTCAAGCAATCCGCATATGCCACTGGTAGACGCCGTTTTTGAATCGATATCCGGTCTGACCACCACCGGAGCCACGGTGATTGTCGGTCTCGATGAGTTGCCCCGTGCCATCCTCTACTATCGCCAGCAGCTACAGTGGCTGGGCGGTATGGGAATCATTGTGTTGGCGGTGGCAGTACTGCCGATGCTGGGTATCGGTGGTATGCAGCTCTACCGAGCGGAGACGCCGGGACCGATGAAGGACTCGAAGCTAACACCCCGTATCACCGAGACGGCCAAAGCGTTGTGGTACATCTATCTGGGTCTCACTATTGTCTGTGCGCTTGCTTATTGGGCGGCGGGCATGACGCTGTTCGATGCCATCGGTCACGCCTTCTCCACCATCGCTATCGGTGGCTTCTCTACACACGATGCCAGTATGGGTTACTTCAACAGCACCTTGATCGAAATGATTGCGGTACTCTTTATGCTATTCTCCGGTGTCAATTTCGCCCTCCATTTCGTTGCCTGGCGGCAACGCAATCCAATAACCTACCTGCGCGACAGTGAATTTCGCTTCTATGTGATGGTGTTGATGGTAGTCAGTCTGGCGGTCACCTTGGTGCTCTACTTTACCGGGACCTATGAGTGGCATGAGGCGGTGACCAAGGGGGTGTTTCAATCCGTCTCCATCGGTACCACCGCCGGTTTCACCACAGCGGACTACTCCGTCTGGCCCGGCGTGGTCGCCATTCTTCTGCTCTTCTCCAGCTTTGTCGGTGGCTGTGCCGGTTCTACTGGAGGTGGAATCAAAGTGATCCGTTTCCTGCTGCTGATCAAACAAGGACTGCGGGAGATCAACCGCCTGATTCATCCCAGTGCGCAGATCCCCATCAGAGTTGGCGATAAGACCATTCCCAGTCGGGTGGTGGAGGCAGTGTGGGGCTTTTTTGCCCTCTATGTGGCCAGCTTTATTATTATGTACCTTGCTCTCGCGCTTACCGGCCTCGATTTAATGACGGCATTTTCTGCTGTTGCCGCCTCTATTAATAATCTCGGCCCTGGTCTCGGGGCCGTGGGTACCGATTACGCTCAGATCAATGAGCCGGCGAAGTGGATTCTCTGTTTTGCCATGCTATTAGGGCGTCTGGAGATTTTCACCTTACTGGTGCTACTCACTCCTGCATACTGGCGGAAGTAGGCGCTATCAAGATCCGGTATCATTACGCTGAGGGGGTTTTTAGCGTTCTCGCGTCTCTTTGGAGGGGGCCGGCTTAGAGGAGCGAGGGCGATAGAGCTGCGATAGTTCTGTCGTGAAATCTACTTCAGCTGCTTGCTCGATCGGCGCCGCCTCTATTTGATTTAAAAGTTAACGTCGCCTCCGGCCGCCCAGCTTGGGAGACTCAAAGTTAACTTTTATCGACTTACCATTAAAATCTTTGCCATCTAAGCCTGCAATGGCTGCCCGTGCCTCATGGCCTTCCATTTCGATAAAGCCAAAGCCTTTACACTGGCCAGAGAAAACATCCGTCACAAGTTTGGCCGAGCGTACTGTGCCAAATTCAGAAAACAGGGAGA
>JBEVXV010000167.1:0-4741 GCA_040505915.1 Sedimenticola sp.
CTGGACCTGGGACTGAACACAGGAATCTGTGGTGGCTTCCTACATAGCTCCCGTATTAGCCCAGGGGGCAGATCTAGCCTCTTGAGTGGGCTGTGTCGTGGTTGTGCGTATAGACACATACATTAAGGGGGGGGGTCTGCGTAACCAATATGAAAGGCGTTACCTATCTTCTCTGAAACAACTGAGCCAGTTTCAAAATTAATGTTTGGAATGTATCATGGGTGACAGCAACGACGCCGGAGGGGCCGAGATCGCGTAGGGCCGAAGTGTCGCGGGTTCCTGACATGTCGAGATTCTGAGTTTACCTCTATGATGATACCTCTATGATGATTTCTGGGCTCTGAAGTAAGGATGAAATCCTTTTTTAGCCCAGCATCTTCAGTAATTCTTCGGTTACTGTGTATCTTTTATTCTTGCATGGTTTGATTTGTATAGTTAGGGTACAGGTTTGTAGTATTAATGTCACAGTTGGTAGTATACATGTACATGTATTTATATACATGTATAACGTGGTTAAAATTGGTATATAGTATCGTGGTTCCAGTACTGGTCTATCTTTGATTTGAAATCATTTACATCTTTGGCGTTCACAACATACTTCGGGAGTGAGTTCCAATCGTTTATTATCCTCTGTGAAAACTGTTGTAAGCGAAATGATGTTGTACAACGTGGTTTGGCCAGTTTGTATTCATGTCCACGAGTCCTTGAATGGCATATAGTAAAGAATCTGTCTGACGGAATGTCTTCTATGCCGCGAATAATCTTAAAAGTCTGGATCATATCCCCTCTTCTTCTCCTATGTGCTAATGTTGGTAATTTGAGTTCTTTCAGTCTGTCTGTGTATTCGAGATTCTTCAGTTGAGGTACAGTTTTGGTCGCCCTTTTCTGAACCTTTTCAACACTAATTATGTCTTTCCTCAAGAATGGGTACCAAATTGTATTTCCATACTCAATATGTGGTCTTACCATAGCTTTGTAGAGCATGAGAAAGGTGTCTTTTTCAATGTAATCGAAGGAACGCACAATTAATGAAAGCATGCTATTTGCTTTGTTAACCTTTGATGCAATGTGACTGCTAAATTTAAGGTTTTGTTGAAATGTTATACCGAGATCCTTCTCTTCAGACACAATTTCTAGATTGACTGAGTTCATCGAGTACATATGTTCTTGGTTGTCGCGTCCATAGTGAATGGCTTTACATTTACTAACATTAAACCTGAGTTGCCACAGATCTGCCCAACTACATAGGGAGTCCAGATCCTGTTGAATGATGTTATAATCACTATCTTTTGAATAAAGTTTTGTATCATCAGCAAATATCTTAACAGTGCTATTAACTACTTCAGGTAGGTCATTTATGTATATAATAAACAGTATAGGTCCTAGGACGCTGCCTTGGGGTACACCACTTAAAACGTCCTGCCACGACGAATGTTTTCCCTTAACAGCTACATATTGTCGACGTCCTAATAGAAAGTCCGAGATCCATAATAATAGAGTACCTTTAATGCCGTATGACGAAAGTTTGTGTAATAAACGTTTGTGAGGTACACTGTCAAAAGCTTTTGCGAAATCTAAGTACACAGTATCCCAAGAGTCATTTTCCTCAATAAAAGTAGACCAGTCTTCCATTACATCAAGTAACTGTAGAACACAGGAACGACCTGAGCGAAAACCGAACTGGGCACTAGATATGAGATTGTTTTTTGTCAGATGATCAATAACCGCAGCGCGTATTAATTTCTCAAGGCATTTGCAGACTATAGAAGTGAGGCTTACAGGTCGGTAATTACCAGGTGATGATTTGGTCCCTTTCTTGAATAATGGGGTGACACGAGCATCTTTCCATACTTTAGGTATCTTACCACAATCAAGTGATTTTTGGAATATTAGTAATAGCGGGATCGCAAATACTTGAGCCATCGTCTTTAATAATAATGGATTTAACTCATCAGGGCCCATTGACTTGCCACCATCTAGTCCAAGTAGAATTTTCACCACACAGTCTAAATTAAGCTGTACATTATCAAGGGGTACATCAAAGATACGATCGGGTAAGTCCGGAACATTAGAAATGTTTTCTCGCGTAAATACACTGGCAAAGAAACTATTCAACACTTCTGCTTTCTCCTGCTCAGTCTTCGTTACCGAACCATCGTCTTTGACCAGATTTGACACATTAGAAACAGTCTTTATTTTACTTTTCACATATTTCCAGAAATGTTTACTTTCTGTCTTTGCCTTGGCTGCTATTTTCTTTTCATATTCCCGTTTCGCCGTCCGAATACTTTCAGTTGTAGCATTTCGTATTCTACTATAAATTGCAAAATCCGCGGGACATCTGGTGGCTCGATAACGTGACCATGCATGTTTTTTGTCTTTAATACATTTTAAAGCATCACCAGTTATCCAGAGTGGTTTGGGTTTACAGCCTTTCTTTGGTATTACTTTCGGTACATGTTTAGCTACTGAGTCTTCATATCGACTAGCAAAGATTTCCCACATATCATTTATGTCACAGTCATTAAATTCTTCATTCCAGTCAATGTCACTCCATTCATCAGAAAAAGCTTTATAGTCACACCTACCATATTTAAGAGTTGGTACTCCTGTATGATATTCCTTAAAAGAGCACAAATAACTGAATAATATAGTCACATGATCGCTCACACCCAATGAAGGTAAAATAGATATTTCTGCAACATCATGTTCATCATTCGTTAATACAAGATCAAGAATGTTAGAAGATTGATTGTCTCGAACACGTGTAACCTCGGAAATATGTTGAAATAGAAAATTGTCCTGGATGCATTCAATAAATTTGTGTTCATGGTGAGTTTCACTGTGGCAAGTTGTATACTGTGTCCAATCAATATCCTTCATATTAAAGTCACCAGCGATAAGTAATCTATTTCCACTGTTAGTTGCTTCCGTAAGAAGTCTATTTACTGTAACATATGAATCGTGTGATGATGGGCTTCTGTAGATTACACCAAGTATTATAGTCTGATTATCAACAATCCAGTTACACCAAGATGCATCATCATAGATAGAATTAAGGTGAACATTAGGCGATACATTCATATCTGATTTTGCATATATAATCACACCTCTACCACTATCTTTACTTGGGAATGTACAATAACCATCCAACTGATACAACACTGAAGAGCATGACACGTCACTTAATATCTTGGGTAACACTTCAGTTATGAAAATAAAATCTGGATTCTCCAAAGATATCTGTATTTTCAGCTCATCAAGTTTATTACGCAACTGATCGCATTAGTATATAAACACGTAACATTGTTAATTATAAGATCTGTAATATTTGTATTACTATTTGCTGGCTCATGACTAGAGTTTATATGTGTATTATCATGAATAATGTCACTGTTTTCAACTTCACTAATGTCACTTTCAGCAGATAAACTGTCTTGACTAGAAACTATAGGTACATGTATATCTTCACTAGAATGCGTAGCTGTATCTGTATGAAAATTATGGGCATCGGTATGCAAAACATTTAAAATAGGTTGTTGGCTGGACTGACTAGAAACACTGAGATCACTAAAATGATTTAAATTAACATTAACATTAACGCTAACTGTAACGTCATCAAAACAAACACTATTTACAAAGTCAGAGGTTGCGACACTACCTCGTCTGACCGGGAAACCGGCGAGTTCCCCCTCCACCAGTGGTACTGTTCGAGTGTGCTGGTATATCTTTCCTATCCACTATCTTGCCTCTGTAGATGACCAAATTTGGGTTACTTTCATTTTTCTTTCTCTGCTCAAGATCAACTCTCATTTCTCGGTTACTATCCCTTTCTTGCTTAGTCAAATCTGGCGTAATGTAAATGTTGCTCCACCCATGTGCCACTGAACCATCTCCATTTTTCTGCCTAAGAAATTTTGTACCCCCGAGAAGTCGGTGTTTGCTGGAAACGGACTCGAGCATAACTTTCAGCAGTCTTGGTTTGTTAGAACCTGGCCTACCTAACCTCACAAATGCCTTGGGGACCACATCATCACATTCGATTGTGCTAAAAATATTTTGCACTTTCTCAATGTCCTCTTTCTTCTTGTCATCAGTTGTTGGCTCAGGAATGTTGTGGATGATTACATTATATTTGCGTTCCTCGCGCTCGCGAAATTCTTCAATCGCATTTTCAACACGCTTATGCACCTTTTCATCAATGCTATTTTCAAGAGCTTTGAATTTCTTCTCATACTCCTGCAATTGTTTAGTATGATCGTCAAGCTGCAAACCGATTTCATTTAGTTTGGGCAAAATACGCAGACATCCATCACAACTGAAGGGAAGATTTGCTGTGGTTTCACTTTTCAACATCTCGTACAATTTCCCAGAAACATGGCTACATTCTAGACAAAACCAAAAGGAACACACATTGCAATTCATGGATCGCTGATTCTTCTTAAATTGCTGTTCACACTGGCCACATTTTTTTTGGTTAGACCTCATGGCCGGGCCGGGGCGAGGGGCATTTTTGCTGATCAGTTTTTGATGTTTTACTGGCCATCTTCACTCTTGAGATATGGACAATATTGTTCAAGAATGTTTATCAAACCTGTACACCTATTACTTAACCAAGATGGTCTTAACTACAAAAGATGTTTATAGATTCATTTAATTTTTTCACTCCACACATTTTTTCTGCTTTCATTAACCGGAACCGGAAGCTCGCATTGATTAAGGCGATAATATTACTTAAGTA
>JBEVXV010000168.1:0-16150 GCA_040505915.1 Sedimenticola sp.
AGTTGATTGCACCGATCGCGATGGAAGAAGGTCTACGTTTCGCAATCCGCGAAGGTGGCCGCACAGTCGGCGCCGGCGTTGTTGCTAAGATTATCGAGTAATACAAAAACTGCATAAGGCAGAGGGGTGGATCGTATTTGGAGTCGATCCGACATGCCCCTCTGCCTTTTGCGCCCATTTTAGGCCAGTGGCTCAATTGGTAGAGCAGCGGTCTCCAAAACCGCAGGTTGGGGGTTCGAGTCCCTCCTGGCCTGCCAATTTTAGGCACCTCATAATTAGGTCCTGTGGCAGGAATGAACGCAAAAACAGAAGTTATTAGCACTGGAATGGACACCGTCAAGCTGTTACTGGCGGTGATTCTGCTGGTCGCCGGAATTGGCGTTTTCTACTATTTTGAAGAGTCATCGCTGCTATTTAGGGTGTTGGGTCTTTTGGTGGTGGCGGGTATTGCTGTGGCTGTGGCCTTGCAGTCTGTCCCCGGACGTCAGGTGTGGTCGTTTGCTGTCGCTGCACGCACGGAAGTGCGGAAGGTGGTCTGGCCCAGTCGTCAAGAGACGATTCAGACGACACTGATCGTATTTGCTATGGTGCTGATTGTGGGCATCGTTCTCTGGCTATTCGATATGATGCTGATGGCTATTGTTCGTTCAGTTACCGGATAGGATGATGCTATGACGATGCGATGGTATGTGGTTCATGCCTACTCCGGCTTTGAAGCCCAGGTTCAGCGCTCGATGCACGAGCGCATTGAACGTTTTGGCATGGGCGATCTGTTTGGTCAGGTTCTCGTGCCGACTGAAGAGGTTGTCGAAATGCGCGCTGGCCATCAGCGCCGCAGTGAGCGCAAATTCTTCCCCGGTTACGTGCTGGTGCAGATGGAGATGACCGATGAGACATGGCATCTGGTAAAGGATGTGCCCAAGGTGATGGGCTTTATCGGTGGTACTGGCGACCGTCCCGCTCCGATTACTGATAAGGAGGCGGAGACTATCCTACAGCGTGTGCAGGATGGTGCAGAGAAGCCGCAGCCTAAGGTGATGTTTGAGCCGGGTGAGGTTGTGCGGGTAATCGACGGACCGTTTAATGATTTCAACGGTGTGGTTGAGGAAGTTGATTACGAGAAGAGCCGAATTAAAGTTTCGGTACTGATTTTTGGGCGTTCCACTCCGGTCGATTTAGAGTTCGGTCAAGTGGCGAAAGGTTGAGCCGTGACCCTTTGTCCAGTGATGGGCGGTGCGGAATGAACCTAGGAGCCTGTCCGAGAATAGGACGTCTACTGCGGAAAGCCAATTTCCGCTCATTTTCGTTGAATAAGAGTAACTATTCGCCTCAAATGACCGGAAAAAAATGACTCAAAATGGACTTCCCTCGCTACGGTGCCTATTCTCGGACAGGCTCCTAGAGGAGAGTGTGATTGTGCGGAATCAGAGCGATCTCTGATCCCGCTTTTATATGTATAAAGGGGAGCCAGGGTAACCAGTCCTTGACGTTCGTACCCACAGCGAGGTAATTATGGCAAAGAAAATCGAGGCTTATATCAAGCTTCAGGTTGCGGCCGGTCAGGCCAACCCCAGTCCTCCGGTCGGTCCTGCTTTGGGCCAGCACGGCGTCAACATCATGGAGTTCTGTAAGGCGTTCAACGCCAAGACTCAGAGTGTCGAGCAGGGTCTTCCTATTCCGGTTGTGATCACCGTCTATGGTGACCGTAGTTTTACCTTTATCACCAAAACCCCTCCGGCAGCTGTGCTGTTGAGAAAGGCGGCTGGTGTGCCTAAAGGTTCAAGTACGCCTAATACCGTAAAGGTAGGTAAGGTTAACCGTGAGCAGTTGGAAGAGATTGCTACTGTCAAGATGCCGGATCTGACTGCCGCTGACATGGATGCGGCTGTTCGCTCCATTGCCGGTACTGCCCGTTCCATGGGTCTTGACGTGGAGGGAGTGTAAGTCATGGCTAAGATGAGCAAGCGCGCACGCGCAATCGGTGAGAAGGTTGACCCCACTAAGCAGTATCCCATTGAAGATGCTGTATCACTATTGAAAGAGGTATCGTCGATCAAATTCAGTGAGTCGGTCGATGTTGCCGTCAAGCTTGGGGTTGATCCTCGTAAGTCGGATCAGGTGGTACGTGGTTCCACCGTTCTGCCCAATGGCACGGGTAAAACGGTTCGTGTTGCCGTATTTACTCAGGGTGCCAACGTTGAAGCTGCTAAAGAGGCAGGTGCTGATATTGTCGGTTTTGACGATCTCGCCGCTGACGTAAAAGCGGGCAAGATGGATTTCGATGTTGTCATCGCCACTCCTGACGCGATGCGTGTCGTCGGTCAGTTGGGTCAGATTCTAGGGCCGCGTGGATTGATGCCTAACCCAAAGGTTGGCACTGTTACACCGAACGTCGCCGAAGCTGTAAAAAATGCAAAAGCAGGTCAGGTACGTTACCGCACCGATAAGGCAGGCATTATTCACTGCCCAATTGGCAAAGTGGATTTTGAGCCTGCGGCGCTGAAGCAGAATCTTGAGTTGCTGCTGGTTGATCTGAAAAAGATGAAACCCAGTGCAGCCAAGGGTATTTACCTGAAGAAAGTAAGTGTCTCTTCTACCATGGGCCCCGGCCTGACGGTAGATCAGGCTTCGCTTGAAATTTAGATCTTAACGCACCTGTTATCGGTGTGTTGAGTTAAAGATATTGGGAGTGCTGCCGATGGTAGTGCTCTCATAAAAGAACTTTGGGGCTCCGGCATTCGTGCCGGTTGCTGTCAAAGACCGTAGGTGCATACGCTGTCATCGGGTGTGCTTAATTGATTGCCTACGCAGACGGAGCTCCGGACTCGGGTAGTGACCTGATGACGGTGCACGTTAAAAGTATCGGGATTTCATTTTGAAGTTCCGGTTTTGTTAACCGAAACGGCAATCGCCGTTTCCGTAATCAGGAGGTGACGAGTGCCACTCAATTTTGAGCAGAAACAAGCTGTCGTCGCCGAAGTCGCTGAAGTGGCTGGTAGTGCCTATTCTGCGGTTGCCGCCGAGTATCGTGGTTTGACTGTGGGTGAGATGACGGAGTTGCGTGCAAAAGCACGTGAAGCCGGTGTTTTCATTCGCGTCGTCAAGAACTCACTCGCTCGTCGTGCAGTCGAAGATACCGAATTTGCCTGTATGCAGGAAGATATGACGGGTCCTCTCGTTTTCGCTTTCTCACAGGAAGATCCAGGTTCTGCCGCCCGTGTGATCAAAGACTTTGCTAAAGAGCATGACAAGCTGGTTGTTAAGATGGCATCTATTGGAGGCAAGCTACTGGCAGCTTCCGATCTGGATACCTTGGCGAAGATGCCAACCTACGATCAGTCAATCAGTATGCTTATGGCAGTCATGAAAGCGCCGGTCGAAAAGCTTGCACGTACCATTAACGAGGTACCTGGAAAGCTTGTTCGCACTGTCGCTGCGATCCGTGATGCGAAAGAGGCAGCTTAAAGAGCTTTTACCTAATTCACTAACCGTGTAAACCAGTTAACAGGAGTTTTACAATGTCCGTATCTAAAGAGGATATCCTTGACAGCATCGCCAACATGACCGTAATGGATGTGGTTGAGCTGATCGAAGCGATGGAAGAGAAGTTTGGCGTAACCGCTGCTGCAGCGGTTGCTGCTGCGCCTGCTGCCGGTGGCGATGCTGCTGCTGTTGAAGAGCAGACTGAGTTTGATGTTGTTATGACGTCATTCGGTGCCAACAAAGTCTCCGTGATCAAAGCCGTTCGTAGTCTCACTGGCCTAGGCTTGAAAGAGGCCAAAGCTGCCGTAGAGGGTACACCTACGTCAGTAAAGGAAGGCGTCTCCAAAGAGGAGGCTGAAGATGTCAAGAAACAGTTGGAAGAGGCCGGCGCAGAAGTCGAGATCAAATAATTTTTGATCTTGACTGCTGACAGGCCTTAGTCGGATTGGGCTGGTGGCGATTTCGCCACCGGCCTTTTCCTGCTTCTAGGATATGCTTTGAAAATGGGTTCGCCGAGCCTGTTTTGAAAGCACTTATCCGGTCGCCAGAAGCGACGGTTGTAAAGCAGATTGAGCATATGCCTGACGGGGTTGTCGGGCAGGATTACAGCTACAGGGAGGTATTCCGGCAGGGAATTAAGCTGGAACCACTACGTATCATTCCGGAGACCACCAGGGTCTTATGAAATCGAGGGACGGCAACATGGCCTATTCTTTCACCGAGAAAAAACGCATCCGTAAGGATTTTGGCAAGCGCCCAAGTATCCTTGAAGTGCCTTTTCTTTTGGCGACGCAGATCGACTCTTATCGCAGTTTTCTTCAGGCAGGTGCATCCGCTGATCAGCGTGCTGACCAGGGCTTGCACGCAGCATTTAAATCAGTTTTTCCGATTTCAAGCTATTCAGGTAATGCGGTTTTAGAGTACGTCAGCTACCGTTTGGGCTTGCCTATATTTGATGTGCGCGAGTGCCAACTGCGAGGGGCGACCTATGCTGCGCCGCTTCGCGTGCTTGTGCGGCTGGTAATCTACGATAAGGAGGCCCCTGCAAACTCGAAGGTGGTGAAGGATATCCGTGAGCAGGAAGTTTACATGGGTGAACTTCCACTGATGACCGATAACGGTACTTTTGTTATTAATGGTACTGAGCGTGTCATAGTCTCCCAGCTACATCGCTCCCCTGGTGTCTTCTTCGATCACGATAAAGGCAAGACGCATAGCTCAGGCAAATTGCTTTTTTCTGCACGAGTAATTCCTTACCGTGGCTCATGGCTTGATTTCGAGTTTGACCCAAAGGATAACGTCTTTGTTCGTATCGATCGTCGCCGCAAACTGCCTGCTACTGTGCTGCTGCGAGCCCTTGGTTATGAGACCGAAGAGATGCTCGATATGTTCTTCGAGACCGACACCTTCACTCTCACCAAGAAGGGTGCAAAGCTGGCTCTGGTACCTGAGCGCCTGCGTGGTGAAACGGCTAACTTTGATATCAAAGTGAAGGGTGAGGTGATTGTTGAGGCTGGGCGACGTATTACTGCTCGTCACATCAAGCTGCTCGAGAAGGCGGGCACCAAATCCCTTGATGTCACCCCTGACTATCTTTTTGGCAAGGTGATCTCCACCAATCTTTTCGACAAAGAGACGGGTGAGGTTATTGCCAATGCCAACGATGAGATTACTGAAGAGCTGCTTGAAGTTCTGCTGGATAAGGGCGTCAAGACGCTCAAGACAATATTTACCAATGATCTCGATCATGGCCCCTATCTCTCGACTACCCTGGGTATTGATTCTACTGCCAGCCAGCTAGAGGGGCAGGTAGAGATCTACCGCATGATGCGCCCGGGTGAACCGCCAACAAAAGAGGCGGCACAGAACCTGTTCAAGAGCCTCTTCTTCAGTCCGGATCGCTATGATCTATCGGCTGTTGGTCGCATGAAGTTCAACAAGCGGCTGGGGCGTGAAGAGGTGACGGGTGAGGGTATTCTCTCCAATGAAGATATCGTCATGGTGCTACAGGAGCTGATCAATATTCGTAACGGCAAAGGGGTTGTCGATGATATTGACCATCTCGGCAACCGTCGTATCCGCTGTGTTGGTGAGATGGCCGAGAATCAGTTCCGCGTCGGTTTGGTGCGTGTTGAGCGCGCCGTCAAGGAGCGTCTGACCCTGGCAGAGTCTGAGGGCTTGATGCCTCAGGAGATGATTAATGCCAAGCCGGTATCGGCTGCGATCAAGGAGTTCTTCGGTTCCAGTCAGCTGTCTCAGTTTATGGATCAGAACAATCCCCTCTCCGAGGTGACTCACAAACGCCGGGTATCGGCTCTTGGCCCAGGTGGTCTTGCCCGTGAACGTGCCGGTTTCGAGGTGCGTGATGTGCATCCGACTCACTATGGCCGGGTCTGCCCCATTGAGACACCGGAGGGACCGAACATCGGTCTTATCAACTCGCTCTCGGTCTATGCCCGGACTAACGATTACGGTTTCCTCGAAACCCCCTATCGTAAGGTCAACGACAGTAAGGTAACCGATCAGATCGACTACCTCTCGGCCATTGAAGAGGGGCGGTTTGTTATCGCTCAGGCGAGCGCTGACCTGGATGAGAACGGTACCCTCGCAGAAGATCTGGTCTCATGTCGACACCAGAATGAGTTTACCCTCTCATTACCAGAAAAAGTTCAATATATGGACGTTTCACCCAAGCAGATTGTATCTGTGGCGGCGTCTATGATTCCATTCCTGGAGCACGATGATGCCAACCGTGCATTGATGGGCTCCAATATGCAGCGCCAGGCGGTGCCGACCCTGCGTGCTGAGAAGCCGCTGGTGGGAACCGGCATGGAGCGTGCCGTCGCTGTCGACTCCGGTGTAACGGTTGTGGCTAAACGTGGCGGTTCAATTGAGTCAGTGGATGCGGCCCGTATTGTGGTGCGTGTCAATGATGATGAGGCGGTCGCCGGTGAGGCGGGTGTCGATATCTACAATCTGACCAAGTACACCCGCTCCAACCAGAACACCTGTATCAACCAGCGACCGCTGGTGAGACCTGATGACAGGGTGACCCGTGGTGATGTGATGGCTGACGGACCCTCCACTGATATGGGCGAGCTGGCTCTGGGTCAGAATATGCGTGTCGCCTTCATGCCCTGGAATGGCTATAACTTCGAGGATTCGATTCTGATCTCTGAGCGTGTTGTTCAGGAAGATCGTTTCACCACCATCCATATCGAAGAGCTCACCTGCATGGCACGGGATACCAAGCTGGGCTCAGAAGAGATTTCGGGTGATATTCCCAATGTCGGCGAAGCGGCCCTGGCGAAGTTGGATGAGTCTGGCATCGTCTATGTCGGTGCCGAGGTCAAGGAGGGCGACATCCTGGTGGGTAAGGTGACCCCCAAGGGTGAGACTCAATTGACACCGGAGGAGAAACTGCTACGCGCCATCTTCGGCGAGAAAGCGGCGGATGTGAAGGATACCTCACTGCGCGTCTCATCAGGTCGTGTAGGTACCGTCATTGATGTTCAGGTCTTCACCCGCGACGGCGTCGATAAGGATGCCCGTGCGATGGAGATCGAGAATGCCGAGATGGATATGGTGCGCAAGGATCTGGATGAGCAGCTGCGCATTCTCGAAGAGGATACCTTTCAGCGTGTCGAGAAGATGCTGCTAGGCAAGGTGGCAGATGGTGGCCCTGCAGGCCTGAAAGCGGGTGCCAAAATCACCCAGACTTATCTTGATGATCTTGAACGCGATAGATGGCTGGAGATTCGCCTGCGTGTCGAAGAGAAAGCGGCTCAGTTGGAGTCAATTGCCGACCAGATCAAGCATCAGCGGGAAGATTATCGTGAGCGCTTTGAGGAGAAGAGGCGCAAGCTGACCTCCGGTGATGACCTGGCACCTGGCGTACTCAAAATGGTCAAGGTCTATGTGGCGGTGAAACGTCGCATTCAGCCGGGTGACAAGATGGCCGGTCGCCACGGTAACAAGGGTGTGATCTCAATGATCGTTCCTGCCGAGGATATGCCTTTCGATGAGAATGGTGAGCCGGTAGATGTGGTACTTAACCCTCTGGGTGTGCCATCACGTATGAACGTGGGGCAGGTACTTGAAGCACACTTGGGTTGGGCAGCGACGGGTGTTGGTCGCAAGATCAACGCGATGCTTCAATCTCAGGCCAAGATCGAGACGGTGCGTGAATACCTGGATAAGGTCTATAACACCAGCGGCAAGAAAGAGGATCTTGATAGCTTCAGCGATAAAGAGATTATTGAGATGGCTGGCAACCTCAGGCGTGGTGTGCCGATGGCTACGCCGGTGTTTGATGGTGCGACAGAAGATGAGATTCGGGCGCTTCTGGCGTTGGCGGATCTTCCGACCAGTGGCCAGACCACGCTCTTTGATGGACGTACAGGTGAGGCGTTTGATCGTCAGGTGACGGTCGGTTATATGTATATGTTGAAGTTGAACCATCTGGTCGACGACAAGATGCATGCTCGATCAACCGGCCCATACAGTCTGGTTACCCAGCAGCCGTTGGGTGGTAAGGCGCAGTTTGGTGGTCAGCGTTTCGGTGAGATGGAGGTGTGGGCTCTGGAGGCTTATGGTGCCGCCTATACGCTACAGGAGATGCTCACGGTCAAGTCAGACGATGTCAACGGTCGTACCCGCATGTATAAAAACATTGTTGATGGTAACCATCAGATGGAGCCCGGTATGCCGGAGTCCTTCAACGTACTGGTGAAAGAGATACGTTCACTGGCAATCAATATTGAACTGGAACGGGAATAGGGTCTGCTATCACTTTTTTTGAAGTAATAGACAGAGTTGATATAGCAGCAAGACCCATTAGTTAGGAGATACGATCTTGAAAGATCTACTTAATATGCTGAAGCAGCAGGAGCAGACTGCGGATTTCGATTCGATTCGGATTGGTCTGGCTTCACCCGATATGATCCGTTCCTGGTCTTATGGCGAAGTGAAAAAGCCTGAGACCATCAACTACCGCACATTCAAACCGGAGCGTGACGGTCTGTTCTGCGCCAAGATCTTTGGACCGATCAGCGATTATGAGTGCCTTTGTGGTAAGTACAAGCGACTCAAACATCGTGGCGTGGTCTGTGAGAAGTGTGGCGTCGAAGTGACCCTCTCCAAGGTGCGTCGTGAGCGCATGGGCCATATTGAACTGGCCAGCCCCGTGGCGCACATCTGGTTCCTCAAGTCACTGCCTTCACGCATTGGCCTGTTACTGGATATGACGCTGCGTGATATCGAGCGAGTGCTCTACTTTGAGTCGTTTGTTGTCGTTGATCCCGGTATGACCCCGCTAGAGCGCGGTCAGTTGCTGACTGATGAGCAGTACCTTGAGGCGATCGAGGAGAACGGTGATGAGTTCGAAGCCAAGATGGGTGCCGAGGCGGTGTTTGATCTGCTGCGTACCATCGATCTTCCGCGAGAAGTTGTGACACTGAGGGAAGAGATTCTCAACACCAACTCCGAGACCAAGCTGAAGAAGCTGAGCAAGCGGGTCAAACTGGTGGAGTCTCTCGACAAGTCGGGTAACCGTCCAGAGTGGATGGTGATGACGGTACTACCGGTACTGCCGCCTGAGTTGCGTCCGCTGGTACCTCTTGATGGTGGTCGCTTTGCCACCTCCGATCTCAATGATCTCTATCGCCGTGTTATCAATCGTAACAACCGACTCAAGCGACTGCTTGATCTCAATGCTCCTGATATTATCGTGCGCAACGAGAAGCGTATGTTGCAAGAGTCTGTTGATGCACTGCTCGATAATGGTCGTCGCGGCCGCGCCATCACTGGCACCAACAAGCGCCCGCTGAAATCCCTTGCCGATATGATCAAGGGCAAGCAGGGTCGTTTCCGTCAGAACCTGCTCGGTAAGCGTGTTGATTACTCCGGTCGTTCTGTGATCGTGGTGGGTCCGACACTGAAACTTCATCAGTGTGGACTGCCGAAGAAGATGGCGCTGGAGCTGTTCAAGCCCTTTATCTTCTCCAAGCTGCAGCTGCGGGGTCTCGCCACCACCATCAAGGCGGCAAAGAAACTGGTTGAGCGCGGTACCGGAGAGGTTTGGGATATTCTTGAAGAGGTTATCCGCGAGCATCCAGTCATGCTTAACCGCGCACCCACCCTTCATCGTCTCGGTATCCAGGCTTTTGAGCCGGTGCTGATCGAGGGTAAAGCGATCCAGCTGCATCCACTGGTCTGTACTGCATTCAATGCTGACTTCGACGGCGATCAGATGGCGGTGCACGTCCCTCTCTCTATCGAGGCGCAGTTGGAAGCGCGCAGCTTGATGATGTCTACCAACAACATCCTCTCGCCAGCCAACGGTGAACCGATCATCGTGCCCTCCCAGGATGTGGTGCTGGGTCTCTACTATATGACCCGTGATCGCATTAACGCCAAGGGTGAAGGGATGGTCTTCGCCAATGTTAAAGAGGTGCATCGCGCCTACGAGTCGAGGGCCATTGAACTGCAGGCACTGGTCAAGGTGCGTCTGACCGATTGGGTGATAGGAGATGATGGCGAGTTTGACGAGCGTACCCAGCTGTGGGATACGACAGTAGGCCGGGCACTCATGTCCGAGATCCTACCCAAGGGACTCACCTTTGACCTGATTAACCAGGCTATGGGTAAGCGTGCCATCTCTAACCTGATAGATGTCTGCTACCGCCGTGTGGGTCTCAAGGCGAGTGTCGTATTTGCCGATCAGGTGATGTATATGGGCTTCCGTCTGGCAACCCGTGCCGGTGTCTCGATCGGCATGAATGATATGACCATTCCGGAAGAGAAGGGACCAATCCTGGCTGCCGCTGAGCGGGAAGTGAAAGAGATCGAGAATCAGTACGCCTCTGGCTTGGTAACCAACGGAGAGCGCTACAACAAGGTGGTTGATATCTGGTCGCACACCAATGATCAGGTGGCCAAGGCGATGATGAGCCACCTGGGTAAAGAGTCAGTAATTGATAGAGAGGGTAATAAGGTTGAGCAGGACTCATTCAACTCAATCTATATGATGGCCGACTCCGGTGCCCGTGGTTCCGCCGCCCAGATACGCCAGCTGGCGGGTATGCGTGGTTTGATGGCGAAGCCCGATGGCTCCATCATTGAGACGCCGATCACCGCTAACTTCCGCGAAGGACTGGACGTTCTGCAGTACTTTATCTCGACTCATGGCGCTCGTAAGGGTCTGGCTGATACCGCGCTTAAAACCGCAAACTCCGGTTATCTTACTCGTCGCCTGGTCGATGTTGCTCAGGATATGGTTGTTCTGACTGACGATTGTGGGACCGAAGAGGGTCTCGACATGCACCCGATCATTGAGGGCGGTGATGTGGTTGAGCCTTTGGGAGATCGTATCCTTGGGCGTATCACTTCGGCAGACCTCTATAAGGCGGGTACCGATGAGTTGATCTGCGCAGCAGGCACGCTCATTGATGAAGCCTGGGTTGAGCGTTTAGAGGCGCTTGGTATCGATCATGTGAAGGTGAGATCACCTATCCTCTGTCAGGCGCGTGTTGGTGTCTGCGCTAACTGCTATGGCCGAGATCTTGCGCGGGGTCACAAGGTCAATATGGGTGAGGCGGTCGGTGTTATTGCGGCTCAGTCAATTGGTGAGCCGGGTACTCAGCTGACCATGCGTACCTTCCATATTGGTGGTGCGGCTTCCCGTGCGGCGGCAGTTAATAGTATTGAAGTGAAGTCCTCCGGTACTATTCGTCTTCACAATATTAAGACCATTCTGCACAAGAGTGGCAACTTGGTCGCGGTCTCCCGCTCCGGTGAGTTGACACTGATTGATTCGGATGGTCGTGAGCGTGAGCGCTACAAGGTGCCCTATGGTGCCAATATCGGCATTTCTGATGGTGACTCCGTTACGGGTGGGCAGATGGTCGCCAACTGGGATCCCCATACTCACCCGGTAATTACCGAGGTAGCGGGTAAGATTGAGTTTGTCGAGTTCATCGATGGCGTCAGCGTTCAGAGTAAGGTGGATGAGGTGACCGGCCTCGTATCACTTGAGATTATTGATCCTAAACAGCGGCCCGCCGCTGGTAAAGATATGCGGCCAATGGTTAAGCTGTTGGATGAGGATGGCAAAGATCTCAATATCGCTGGCACCGAAATTCCAGCCCACTACTTCCTCCCTTCGGGTGCGGTCGTTATTGTCGCTGACGGCAAGATGGCACTGGTGGGTGATACCTTGGCGCGTATTCCTCAAGAGTCATCAAAGACTCGCGATATCACCGGTGGTCTGCCGCGAGTTGCCGATCTGTTTGAGGCGCGTAAGCCGAAAGAGCAGGCGATTCTGGCAGAGGCAACAGGTACTGTCGGTTTTGGTAAGGATACCAAGGGTAAGCAGCGTCTGGTGATTACCGACTCAGACGGTGTAGCTAATGAAGATCTGATTCCAAAATGGCGTCATGTTAACGTCTTTGAGGGTGAGCATGTGGCGAGAGGAGAGGTGATCTCCGATGGAGAGTTTAACCTTCACGATATTTTGCGCCTTAAGGGTGTCATCTCTCTGGCGCACTATCTGGTGAACGAAATTCAGGATGTTTACCGCCTGCAGGGTGTAAAGATTAACGATAAGCATATCGAGGTGGTTATCCGTCAGATGCTGCGTAAGGCCGAAATTACCGCGCCAGGCGATACATCGCTGCTACGTGGTGAGCAGGTTGAACGCTCACAAGTGCTTTTGATGAACGCCAAGGCTGAAGCCGAGGGCAAACATCCCGCATTATGGGAGCCGATTCTGCTTGGTATCACCAAGGCCTCGCTGGCAACGGAGTCGTTTATTTCGGCAGCATCGTTCCAGGAGACAACGCGTGTTCTTACCGAGGCGGCAGTCCGTGGCTCCAACGACTCGTTGATGGGGTTGAAAGAGAACGTTATCGTTGGGCGCCTTATCCCGGCCGGTACCGGTTCCTTCTATCATAATGAGCGGCAGCGCCGTCGCCAGGGCGAGATGGAAATGGAGGCTGTCGATGCACCGGTCGAGATGGGTGCGGATGAGGTCGCAGAGGCGATTAAACAGGCGCTTAACACGGCTGACAGCTAATAGTTGTCAGATAACCAGGGGTGTGGGGGAGCATAAAATATTTTGCTATACCGCTTCCAGTATTCTCGGGGTTTATTGCCTGCATGGTATTGACAGCAGGCCGCTGGCTCCGTAGAATACGCGCTCTTCTGAGTTGCCCGGTGCAGTGGGTCAGTTATCAGATTTCTTTATATCTCAAGCAGTTAAATATGCTTGTATTAGGTTTTTTAAGCCTGTGTTTTGAATCTTTCGCGTTGGCACGGCCAAATGCGGGGTATCATACGCTCGCTTTTCTGGTGCGATAGGGGCGCGAAAAGCGAATCCCTGGAGACGGAATTAAAGATGGCAACGATCAATCAATTGGTGCGCAAGCCTCGCAAGCGCAAGATAGAGAAAAGCAATGTACCGGCCCTTGAGGCCAGTCCGCAGAAGCGTGGTGTATGTACCCGTGTGTACACCACTACACCTAAAAAGCCTAACTCGGCACTGCGTAAAGTTGCTCGTGTGCGTCTGACCAATGGTTATGAGGTGACAAGCTATATCGGTGGTGAAGGGCATAATCTGCAGGAGCACTCGGTAGTGCTGATTCGCGGTGGTCGTGTCAAGGATCTTCCGGGTGTTCGTTACCATGTAGTTCGTGGCAGCCTGGATACCTCTGGTGTTGAGAGTCGTCGGCAAGGCCGCTCCAAGTACGGTGCCAAACGGCCTAAAAGCTGATTGAAAGCCAAGCGCCCTTTGAAAGTAAAGAACAGGACTGAGTAGAGATGTCTAGAAGACGAGTTGTAGCTAAGCGTGAGATCCTGCCTGACCCCAAATTTGGAAGTCAGCTGCTTGCCAAATTCATTAATATGATAATGGTTGATGGCAAGAAGTCTGTCGCCGAGCGTATTATCTACGGTGCATTGGAGCGCATGGGTCAAAAAGCGGGCAATGATCCCCTTGAGATGCTTGATAAGGCACTTGAGAATGTCCGTCCTCTGGTAGAGGTTAAGTCACGCCGTGTTGGTGGTGCAACCTACCAGGTGCCGATTGAAGTCCGACAGATTCGCCGTAACACACTGGCGATGCGCTGGTTGATTGACGCGGCACGTAAGCGTAGCGAAAAATCGATGGCATTTCGTCTGGCCGGTGAGCTCTCTGATGCTTCTGAGTCCCGTGGTTCGGCCGTGAAAAAGCGTGAAGATACCCATCGTATGGCGGAAGCCAACAAGGCGTTCTCACACTACCGCTGGTAAGTTTCACACTCGCCCTGGGCGAGGTTGCAGTAACCTTTTTTTGCTCTTTAACATTGTCGAATGGATATAGTAAGTGGCGCGTAGCACACCTATCAATCGCTATCGGAATCTTGGCATCATGGCTCACATTGATGCAGGCAAGACGACGACTACCGAGCGTATACTCTACTATACCGGCGTCTCGCATAAAATTGGCGAGGTGCACGATGGTGCTGCAACCATGGACTGGATGGAGCAAGAGCAGGAGCGTGGTATCACTATCACCTCTGCTGCCACTACCTGTTTCTGGAGTGGCATGGGCAAACAGTTTTCTGAACACCGTATCAACATTATCGATACCCCGGGGCATGTAGACTTCACTATTGAGGTTGAGCGCTCCCTTAGGGTGTTAGATGGTGCTTGTGCGGTGTTTTGTGCTGTTGGGGGGGTAGAGCCTCAGTCTGAAACTGTCTGGCGACAGGCCAATAAGTACGGCGTGCCAAGAATTGCATTCGTCAATAAGATGGATCGCATGGGTGCTGACTTTCTGCGCGTTGTTGAGCAGGTGCGTAGTCGCCTGGGCGCAAATCCAGTACCTCTGCAGATCGCAATTGGTGCAGAAGAGGATTTTAGGGGCGTTGTCGACCTCATTGAGATGAAAGCGGTCATCTGGGATGAAGCATCCCGGGGTATGAAGTATGAGACCCAGGAGATTCCTGCTGATCTGCTGGATCTTGCCGAGGAGTGGCGGGAGAGAATGGTCGAAGCGGTGGCTGAAGCCAATGACGAGTTGATGGAGCGCTACCTCGAAGAGGGAGATCTATCGATCGATGATATCAAGGCTGGACTGCGTATTCGCACTCTGGCCAATGAGATCACGCCGATCCTTTGCGGTAGTGCCTTTAAGAACAAAGGCGTGCAGGCTGTACTGGATGCTGTAATCGAATATATGCCCTCTCCGCTAGATGTACCGGCAATCACAGGCATCCTTGATGACAAGGATGAAACTGAGGCTGAGAGGCCTGCTGACGACGGTGCGCCATTCGCAGCATTAGCGTTTAAAATTGCCACTGATCCTTTTGTGGGCAATTTAACTTTTTTTCGTGTATACTCCGGCGTCCTCAATTCGGGAGATACAGTCTACAACCCCACCAAGGGTAAAAAGGACCGTATCGGCCGCATCCTACAGATGCATGCCAACGCTCGTGAGGAGATCAAAGAGGTACGCGCGGGTGATATCGCGGCGGCAGTAGGACTTAAAAATGTTACCACCGGAGAGACCCTCTGTGCGCTGAGTGATGTAATCACACTTGAGCGAATGGAGTTTCCAGAGCCGGTGATCGCAGTAGCTGTTGAACCGAGGACAGTGGCGGATCAGGAGAAGATGGGTGTAGCCCTCTCCAAGCTCGCTCATGAAGATCCCTCGTTTCGTGTCAGTACGGATGAAGAGTCAGGGCAGACAATTATCGCAGGAATGGGCGAGCTGCACCTCGAGATCATCGTTGATCGGATGAAGCGTGAGTTTAGTGTCGAGGCAAATGTGGGTACGCCCCAGGTAGCCTACCGCGAAACGATACGGAAAACGGTTGAGCAAGAAGGTAAGTTTGTTCGTCAGTCGGGTGGTCGCGGCCAATATGGTCATGTCTACCTGCGGCTTGAGCCGAAAGAGCCAGGCAGCGGTTATGAGTTTGTAAATGAGGTTGTTGGTGGTGCCGTTCCGAAGGAATACATACCAGCGGTCGATAAGGGTATTCAAGAGCAGATGCAGAACGGTGTTATTGCCGGCTACCCGATGGTTGATGTCAAGGTAACGCTTTTTGACGGTTCCTACCATGATGTCGACTCCAGTGAGATGGCATTCAAAATTGCGGGCTCTATCTGTTTCAGAGATGGAGTGACCAATGCTAAACCTGCTCTGCTTGAGCCTGTTATGAGTGTTGAAGTGGTAACACCCGAAGAGTATATGGGTGATGTGATGGGTGATTTGAGTAGTCGCCGCGGAGTTTTGCAGGGTATGGAAGACTCCCCTGCGGGTAAACAGCTAAAAGCTGAAGTGCCGCTCTCAGGGATGTTTGGTTACGCAACAGACTTGCGTTCCGCAACTCAAGGACGTGCGACCTACAGCATGGAGTTTTCCAAGTATAACGAAGTCCCGACGAGTATCGCCGAGGCTTTCGCCAAGAACCAATAAATCCTTAAGGGGTAGATATCGTGTCCAAGGAAAAATTCGAACGTACAAAACCGCATGTAAACGTCGGCACTATCGGCCACGTTGACCACGGAAAGACCACGTTGACCGCAGCAATCACCAAAGTGATGGCTGAAGCTCGTGGCGGCGAGTTCAAAGACTACGCCGACATCGACAACGCCCCAGAAGAGCGTGAGCGTGGTATCACTATCG
>JBEVXV010000169.1:0-5931 GCA_040505915.1 Sedimenticola sp.
ATTGAATACCATTCTCTGAAATAATCGGATATTCAAAATGGCCGCCAAATATATACGAAGTGCTATTAATAACTATAATATAGCGGTTCTTCTTAACATCTTATTTTAGATTCGACATTGATTTCGAAACCCTGCCGCTTGACTGACTACGTGCTAACAAGAAATAGCACAAAATCAAAATGGCCGCCAAATAATTGTTCACTTAAATGGAAAACATATGTTTGTGACTTTCAATTTAGTATATTTTATCACGAATTGCTGTGTACGGCTACCGAGATGAACATCGATTTAGTGAATTATATTTCTGTGTCATCGACATCACTATATTCACTGTCTGGTGCTCCATCGCCATCGTCTGAGTCTGAGTCACCGGTGAAATGGAATTCACTCAGAGCTGGTATGTTTTCCTGGGGCGCAGCAGTTAACGATTCCATCTGTGTATCTTGTGGTGTCTGTGACATCTCAGGATCCGCTGAAGACAGGCGATCGATTTCGTCTTTGCTTGGTAATTCGTCACCTTCAAACCAAATTGGAACGGGAAGACCATTTACCAGTTTCCACCCATACTCAAGCACATTCAGCGGCATGTACGCACAGGTCAAACAATTAACCAACCCATGTACCACATGATTGACACGTTGTATTGCCTGAGTCATGGATCGTTGATCTGGGGGGAGTCTCTTCATTGATGTGAATTTACGTTTGCGTCCTTTTCCAGACAAAAGCATTGCATACCGACTGTCTCCAGGCGTCTTCTCTCGTTTTGGTCTGTTGTATATAACGTGAAGAACAAAGTCTGTGACTTCATTCACATCAGCATGTGTACTCCCTAAACTGGAAAGAAGTGCCATCGTTTGTGGACTCCTTTGTACCTTCTTGAAACATTGGAACTTTGAGCGACCGTAAAATGGTGGTGTATAGTCGCATCCAGTAAGCGCGTGGAAAGCAGGCAGCTGTTTGCATATGTCATCTCCAAGATTCTCTGCTAATGCTTTGACATTGTGGTAACTTATACCACCTCTTGATGAACTGGTTCCCTGTCTGAAGAATAAACTACTCTCACATTTTGCTGAAACGTACAATAGCAAAACAAACACATCAGTGTCATCTGCCACCACACATACTCCAGAGTGTTTGGATGCTGCATAGACTGCATGATATGCCAGTCTATGATCTGCCTCTCTGTGTTGTGAACGTAGATCAGGTACTTCAGTCACAGGCAAAGAACTATCCTTCGCCAGGTACATACACTGGCTTCCTTTAGTGACGTACACATTTTTCCCAATCATTGACTCGCCGGACAAGATGAAATCTGCAAGCAGATGTGTAATCTGCATCTTGTTGCCGTCATTTGAGAGAAAGTCATTCCACTCACTTAACTTTGGCAATCGTTGTCCGAGATCAGTTAAATTCCGTTCTCTACCCTTATCAGGACGCCCTTTAGATAGGTATATAGTACCACCAGAAGGACGATAATCATCGAATACGAGGTGAATCGTTTCACCAGGCAGAGATCTGAGGTAGGCCACAATCCTCTGTGCCCATGATCTGAATGTAGTAGGAACGATGTCATTTATTGGAACAAGTCGCACCACCCTCATAGCATCCACGACACTACATTCCAGTTCCGCGGGGGCATTAGGTGATGGTGGAATTGGTGAAATGCTCTGCAAATTGTTCCTGAACAATGACTTCGCCGACGTTCTAATACCACCTGATTCACTAGCAATAGCCCAGGGTTTACTCGTAATGGGCCAATCCATTATATAACGCATATTCAGCTTTCGAGCATCATATTCGGCTAAGATTGCCGCGAACGATCGTCCTTCGTCTTCGACTATCGACACTTTCTTCTTCGTTTCAGCGAGATTCTCAAACGTAAGCACTGGTTGTCTCTTTATTGGATCATGGTAATTCAGACTTGGTTTGTGTGTGTGAGCTGTCTCACTGGTTTGCATTGGTTCAGGCACGTCAGAGATTGAAAGCTGCTGTGATTGTGTCTCATCCTGCTTGTTATCTGTGACTCCTGTTATTCTACCTATGAACTCTGCCATCGCTCGAGCTCCGCGATCTTTTGTTGTCATGACATTCCGTACCATTTCATCGGATGCTACTATTCCTGTCGCTATGTTCATCAGTGGCTGACTCGGCGACCAAAGATCGGGAACCCATGCATACAGCCCCTCTGTGATTCTTTCCACAGCCAGTTCGTCCTTTTCCATCCGCTTACTCCCAAGTTCCACATGTTTATAGTGCGTGTCATTCGTCACTTTGTCACTAAGATGCTGTTTCAGAGCTGCCAGGTAGTGATTTATCCTTACCCATCGCGCACTCGCGCCAACATTTTCCGTTTTCCCAGATAAACCACCTGTCTCCTTTGAACATCTATTTATCGTCATTTCTATGATCTGGTCCATTGGTATCTTCGTATGTTTTTCACCACTCAGTGAACCACTGAAACCTCCATCCATGAGATATTGATAGGCACTGGGATTCCGAGTTTCCAGATCCCTCATGTCAATATAAAAGTAGCTCATGTTTCTGGCATAATTATGACGATTCAACCCAAAACACCACGGCAAAAACATATGTATCGACTCTAGAAATCCCTCCCAATTGCCTATACGCTGGAAGTGGATAATGTTCAGAAGAATGTTAACCATCTCTATGTATGAATCCATCCACTTTGCCATGTTTCCTGTTAGTGTTGGTGGTAGACACATGTCTGGATGATTTATGACAGTTTCAAGATTGTCTGCTGTTTGCTCATGCCGCAGATCAGCTATGACTGACGACAAGGTAGGCTGTTTCGATGTATCTGGCTCATCCAATTCCACATTCAGCTGGTCGTCGCGTCCATCATGCATGGCCATACTTGCAGATTCACATGTTAGGCCGGTACCCACCTCGTCTGGAGTCTCGTCTCCACATCGACTAACATCAGTTGTGTCAAGGACACTGTGTTCCTGTGTTTCGATGGTGTCGTTGATGTTTTCTCCTTCATTGGATTCCTGTGTGCCCACGTCTGTAACTGATGTTGATTCAATTGAAACTGAGCGTTTCAAGTAGTCAACTTTTGTTCGCAACAAAGCCTCAAATAATAGCTTATAGTAGCGGATTCCTTGCTTAACATTCGATCCGCTCAGACCGGCTTTGATTGTACCTTCAGCGCCTACACCTGCCTCTGATAACAACTCGACTAGCCCAGACCCTTTGAACCTTCCATATATGGATTTCATGAGACACATTATAATATGGAAGCCACCCATTCTAACTATCACACTGTCAAATTGTGTGGAACCATCCGCGTCAAACTTGAAAAGTACTTGTAGTACCTTATTATATATTGCTTGATCTGCTTCAAGAAATATATAGTCCAACTTCAGTTCCGTCATACATTGCACGGACCTGTTTAGAATGGCTAGTATTACATTCATGTCCGTAGGTGGTGCTGTAATGGCTGGCATATAACCCACATTCACGCCAGGTGGGGCTTCTTTAGTGGTGAGCTGTCGGAATGCACTCCATGCTGGAACAGTTTGCCCAGCTAGTGGAGCATCTGTTGCTTTTCGGGAATTGGCCCAAGCAAGAGTTTCAAGCATTGCTTTCTCACAATCATTGGTTGTGCTACTTTCCTTCTCTTCATATGCGATTTTTTTGAAACATGCCTTTTTGCCAACATATTGTGGAAGCTCAGTATACTCTGCTTTGAATGATTGATGGTTTTCTCTTTTGAAACTGTAGTCAGGCGTAACAGACACCTGAGCAGTGCCACTGTTGTTTGGACTAGGTGCGTCTGACGACTTGTGTTGAATAAGGATTGAATTTGTGTTATGCGTTTCATGTGTACCACCGATCTCCTTATTCTTCCAATCAATATTGTCAGCAACATGCGTTGTTGGTTTTCCCACGCTAATATTTGATGGAATATTTGAATGTTGTTTCTCCGACCATTCGGCCCATTTGTCCTCAATGAAAACAGTTTCCGTGTATGATATACCATACCCAAGACCATGTAAGGTGTCAATTACCCCACTGGAGCCTGTTTTGCGATGCATCGTTAGTGATAAAAGCACTTGGTCAAGTGACGGTTGTGCTTTAGGTAACAGTGCCTGTAAATCTTGACAAAGTTGGTTGACTTTAGCAGCTTTGGATCGGGGTAACTTTACCTTTCCATCATCAGTTAACTCAGCTGCTGGATCAACAATCCAAGACAATGTGTTGTATAAATCAGTATCGATGTACGGCTTACCGTCAATTATGTCTTGTGGCGTTGGAGGCCAAGGTCGAGTCTCCGTAGTGTCTTTTATTGCCACATGAATTGTCTTTGCAGTGTTCCGGAGTGATACACTCTTAGATATCCCACCACCTAGTAATGATGATTGTACGCAACTAGCAGTGAATTTGTCGCCTTCTGGAAACACAAACTCTGAAGATGTGGCATGTGTTTGTGTTCCGCGCTGGAAATTCAATCGGCTACCGAATTTAGTCTGCAGTTTTCGTTTCAGATCTGTACTGCGACAAGATAACCCCCGATCACCAAGAATATCGTCATATGCTGATTTCAACTGAGCCATTGTATATATTTCACCTCTATTAATAATGTGTATTAGCACAAGCTGGTAGATATCTTCTAGCGCATTTGTCTCATCTGTCGCCACTGGCTTATCATCTGTTTGTGCTACTCGCTTCCATGCAGGACTTCTGAAAGGTTCGTAGCATTGTCTTTTGTGGTAGGCAACATCCGCAGCTAAGAGAGATTTGGTAGAGAGGGTAAGTAATATTCTTTTCGCTCCGTCCGAATATTTCATATTTTGATTTTCCAAATGAATATTTGCATATTCTATTAGCGTTTGCTCTGCTTTATCTGTTATATTGATGGTTTGGACTGGAAGGAGTCTGCCTTTAGCAAACTTATTTTCATTACAAATGATGCATTTTTTCTCGTTGTCCGCCTGCCATGAAGACGTGTACGAAAGTTTTTTTCTCATACTTCGTCTTACGTTTTCGGTACTTTCGCATGTGTCATCAACCTCATGGGGGAGATGAGCAGGTGTGCACTCTGATACTACTGGAATGTTTGCTAACGGTGGTTGATATTCGATGAATTCGTCCTTCAAGAAGCAACCTTTACATGCTTTGTGAGCCCATTTTTGTGCTGAATCTGTCCAATTCACTGACTTATAAACGGTGTTGTAAGCATGAGAAACTGTCTCCCAGCGCAGTGCGTATTGCTTGAAACGCTCAACATTTACTATTTTCTCGTATTTGTTTCGCCTGAGATGCCTTTTGTCACATGTCATGAAGCATATCTGACACGTTATATGTCCACTGTAAACATGAGATGAACGGAATGTTGGTTGGTGTAGAGATGCACCTGACGTTGAGGGAGTACATAATGCCGACATCATTTCCCGATCCCTGTCCATGTTCACGTTTATAAGCAGGAAGGGCTAATATCTGGTTGAAATTGATAGCAAAACAAAAACACACGCTTTTCACCCGTTTGCAACTTATGCCTGTGAGTTCGAGGTACAATCACGAGTTTAATATAAACGTGGAGTACCTTGACATATATCAACATAAACACTGCAAATCTAATCAAATTAGACAATGCAACATATATCAACAATTCTGAATGATGATCAAAGCTGTCACCAAAGCTATCATCAGGCTAACTGCTGCAGAAGACAGAAGAAACTTTGGTCGAGTCAACTCTAGGGTCGAAACGCGGATACGGAATCTCGTATCCGCGTTTCGACTCTAGCGTTGCTTCGACCGCAAAAAAGTTCATTGCGCGTAGCGTTGTTAAATTATTTTACGTCATAATTATCCAGCCAGTATTGGATTAGCTATTTAAATCGCGTTAAAACGATGGCGTTGTTAAACACGATATGCCAATTGAACGTGACTTGTGTATTTGTGCGCACA
>JBEVXV010000170.1:0-5141 GCA_040505915.1 Sedimenticola sp.
TGTCTCCCATTTGAGATGCGCCACGGACATAACATACGTAACTTGCGCATGCGCGAGTATAAATGTCGACTTTTGTTTTGCTCTTAAAATTTCTGGATTTATGTTGAAAATAGTGAATATTAGGTGATACGCTCTGGACAGTATGTCTGTGAATGTGTTTTCTATTGGATTGGAAACGGACAGCCGGTAACATTTCATATTTGTTTCGTATTTTATAAAACTGTGTTTTGGTTGTGTATTGAATAAACTGTGAGATCTATTAACATAACCTGAGGGCCTATTAGCACAGGTAGTCTCCATGAACGGGGCTGGCCGATAATCCGTCACGCTCTGATGGACACAGTTGCTCGCGGGTCGACGTATTGTAATCGACACGCTTGAGTAGACCGCTCCGGTCGTTACCACGTGGTGACAAGGACACTAACTCTACCTTGGCGTTTGACCATCTTGCTGTATACGGGCAGAGTTGTGGAACATTCATGTACTATATGTGACCGACTAACGGAACATAATGTCGTTAACCACTCTGAACCCAGTGGTTCTCGCCAATGACGAGTATGTGGAACCACAGCTAAACAGTCCATATAACGGAGGTGCAACTGACGAATTCAACAGCTCACAGACATTTGTGAAACAAGTATATATGGAGCAAGTCTCCTACAACAGCCGCAATCCTGATCTCGGCGAATACGACTCCCAGGGCAGTTTTAGATGTGAGAGCGGTCAGCCCGCTGTGACGTCACAACCTGACAACTCCATGGACCTGGACGAGTCGCTGATTTATCTGGGGTCCGAGCACGAGCAGTCCCCTACAGAAGGCGTGATCCAGCGCCTGACCAACATATTTCGATGTCTACCACGTGACATGTTTGTCAACAGGATTATAAAATGCTACGGGTCGAGTGACCGACTAGAGACGATCCGAGTGGATTTATTTGACTATTTGAAGGGGTATGAGGAATTCCCATACGGTAGCCAGGTGGAGCTGAAGAGGCGTATCCAGACACGGGGCGGCGACACATTGGTTGCGAAACTAGCGCGAGACATTCACTGCCTTGTCGCAGTTGTAGAGGGTGCCGACTTCAATACCCTCACTGACTTGATGAGCCTCTCCCGTCCTATGAAGGCACGTGCATCCCAATCGGTGGCCCAAACACCAAATTCGCGAGTGTCCCATAACTGTAGTTGTGAAGCGGAGTTAAAACTGCTCAAAGACAGTGTTGCCCAGATGAAAGCTGATATTATAAACTTGAAACAAACTAATTCCATCTACGAAACCCGCTTAGAGCAGTTGAAACCTCTCAAATCATCACTGGACCATTTAACAATAGATATGCATGATATGCAAAAAGTTGTACATTCTGACCTAAATGAGGTAAAACGCCAACTAACTGTATTGACACATGTACAAACGGAGGCCAGGCATTGTGTGCCTGAACCTCCCACAAGTGTTAGCCCTTGTCCGTCCAGTAATGGTAGCGACCCTGGCACTAATGTTGATCATTTGACCAATATAGGTATTCCTGGTACCGATGCCGTTGCTGCCGGTACATGTACACCATCCGCACGTGCTGAGTCCCCTGAACGCCACGTTGACGTGGGTATAGCTATCACTGACCAGGGCCCGCCCCGTAACGGCAATAATGGCGTCGGTACGGGTGTTACACCTCCAATTGAAAGTACAAAAACTGCTCCCATGATCCCTCTGCAAGGTCATAGCAATTACCCAGGTCAGCGTGGCCCGTCTGTTAACGGTAATGGCGAAACGGAAGTTGTTCTTGCCCCAAATGCCAGCCTCAGTATGGATAGTCTGGGATTGTTCCACCCGGCCGTGTGTACCAGCGGCTAGTGTTAGCCAACCACCTAGCTCAAACACACCTGTCACTAATGTAGCAATGACTGGGGGTTTGATGGCTACTCACGTGACCGACACACCCACGAGTAATGCGTTAGGTTGTGCCGTACCAAGTTCTCTTATCACAAACTATGTAAATGCGTTGAAACATGGTACGGACTCTACGCGTCCGCGTCACGTAAACACCGAGCCATACTCAGGCCCACCGATCGTAAATTCATCTTTAAGCCGTCCTCCTGGTCAGGAGCAGAGACGGAACCCAAACACGTCAAATACTGGCGATGTGGCTTCGCGATCGTCCCAATCCGGCCAAATTCCAGTGATGGTGAGTAATAGGCCTGATCCTAAAAACACGTCAGAACGCAATTTATCTAAGCAAAACAGAAAGCACCAACGTAATGTTGGTAACAATACGTACGTACAGCCTGTGTCATACACAGACGTATCCCAAACTGACACAATGCGCAACGTAAGCGTGGATCAAAATGTGGGTCAGAGTGACCATCGTTTTGAGCCAAGTACTAACCCGTCAGTAAATAACGACAACTCTGAGGATCTATCAGATTATGTTCGTAAGCGGCCAAAACGTTTTTACGTTGGTGGATTTAAACGTAGTATAACGGTAGATAAGATATATCGATATGTTGACATTCGTGGTCCCCGAGTAAGTCAGGTAATGATATATCCTTGTCGCAGATCAGACGGTGTTACAATAAGACTGAATATTGAATCCGATAGCAATTGTCACCTTGTAGAAGAGCCGGAATTCTGGCCGGATCACGTTGTATGTAAACCATGGGTCACGCGAGGGTCATCAAAACGCAGTCAGCGCTACATAAATTCCAATAGCGCATACCAAAATTACGAAGCTGACATGGGTTATGCCGCGAGGTATAATCGTTATGACGGTATTCGTGATACAGAAGTGGATTAATGGCTATTTTCACGTTCTTGTGGTACTTCCTGTGTTTGTGTATAATGCCCAGCCTAGTGCACGGTAACCCCAACTCGAACCTGACTGCGGATAGCAGTCTACGGTTTCTGACATGGAATGCAACTGGAATTATGTCCAGCTGCTCATATCTAAGTAAAACGCTGACAACTGAATCGATAGACATATGTGGTATATCAGAACACTGGCTCTATGAGCATGACTTGCATTTCCTTGATTGTATTGACAAGAATTATAGTTGCTATGCAAAGTCAGACTTCGACTTGGGTGTGCCAGGCAATAGACGGGTAGGTAAAGGCGGTGTTTGCCTTATGTGGCGAAAACAATTCGATCACCGTGTATCCCGTGTCGAGATAGATGATGACCGAATTATAGGTATACAGTGCGAGTTCGCAAAGGGACACTATCTATACGTTTTCCAGGTTTATCTCCCGTGTACCAACTACCCGATATATCTGTATAGAGAGTATATTGATAACATATATAACATGTTGAGTATGTACAAAGATAAGGGGTTGGTCATCATAATGGGTGATTTCAATGCTCATTTGAATGGTAGGGTATTCATTAAGCCCCTGGATGATAGAGGACACTGTTTGTTAGACTTCCTGTCTGATAATAACATGATTTCTGTAAATGCTACTAATCTATGCACTGGCGCTGAATCCACATTTGTGACATATGACGGTCGTCATGAATCCTTTATCGATCACATTATTATTAGCCAAGAAACATTAGATACTGTGAAAACATGTACCATCCTGGACGACAGTGTGTTGAATGTGTCTAGACATAGACCCATTGTCTGTGATATCGGCTTGCCAACAGCAAATACGATGCATAGTCAGAATGTGACCCCACGAATAAACTGGAAAAAAGCAGATATCACAGACAAATGTTTGTATAGTGAATGTGTAACAAAAACGTTGGAAAGCTGCCCATTTTTGTGCACCGAGACATACAATACTGAAAACATTGATCGCTCATATGACAATTTGGTCCAGACTATGTTATATTCCAGTGACTTATATATACCAAAATCTAGTTATAAACATTTCCTGAAGCCATATTGGAATAGTGAACTGAAACAGCTGCATGATTATGAACTGAAAATGCGCCGACTTTGGATACATGATCATAAACCCCGAGGGCACGAATTCCGGTCGTATTTCAACTACAAAGAAGCAAAACGACGTTTTCGGTCATATCATCGAAAGTGTATTGAAGGGTACATTTCACAACTGGACGCGGATATCGATACTGCGGCGGAAATGAACAGCGCGCAATTTTGGAAACTGTATAATACCAGGCGTAAGTCCAGCTGTAATGCGGCAGGCAGTGAAATAAACTTTAACGGACAGGTGCTACGAGATCCTGAGCAGATTGCTAACGGCTGGGGCACATTCTTCGCAGAACTATACTCGGTGGCTGAAGAAACATACGACGATCAGACCCACGCAACACCTATCAGTGAAAGGATTCGTCTAATCAGACACGACCCCACTTACGCTCCCGTCAATAGTTGCCCTCCTGTGACAATTTCGAATGTGAAAATAGCATTAAAACAGTGTAATAAAGGCAAGGCTAGCGGTGAAGATCAGATTGATTATGAACATTTAATGTATGGTGGAGATCAGCTCTGCAAACGTTTATCAGTTTTGTATTCAAGTATGATTTACAACTCGTATACTCCTGCAAATATGAAGCGTGGTAAAATAATCACATTGCATAAAGGTGGTAAAAAACGCAAAGACGACCCTAATAATTATAGAGCGATTACCCTCAGCTCCACCATTCTCAAGGTTTTTGAGCGTATACTTTACAACAAAATTATAGACAGTAATTCAAACCAGTTGTCCAGTTTACAGGGCGGTTTTCAAAAGGGAATGGGTTGCACTATGACCTCCTTTCTTTTGCGGGAAAGTATACATTATGCAAAGGAACAGTCCAGCAAACTATACGTCTGTTTCCTAGACGTTCAAAAAGCATTTGACACTGTGTGGCACGACGCTTTGTTCCATAAACTAGATCAGATGAATGTTGACCCTCATATAATTCGGTTACTTATTAGCATGTATGATGGAGCAGAGTGTCGTGTCGCACATAACGGTTACAGCTCGGACTGGTTTCCGGTACTGAGGGGCACGAAGCAGGGCGGAGTTATCTCCCCATTCCTGTATCTCGCCTATATCGACGGCCTGCTTCGTGACCTGCAGTCGTTTGGCGGCGGGTTCGTGCTGTATGACCACAATTGTTCATGTCCAACCGTAGCCGACGACATGTGTCTGTTGTCTCTTTCCATGAATGGCCTCGCTGACATGATGCATATGTGCT
>JBEVXV010000171.1:0-4451 GCA_040505915.1 Sedimenticola sp.
AGGGGTCGAGAAGCCACTCTCCGCCTTTTCCTTGGGGGGAGGCCGCCGACAGGTCGATGCCGGTGACATCCAGATAGGCGCCGGATGTCTCAATACGGCCACCATCCCCGCCCTCTGTACCACCTTCCGCCTTGAGTGTCCCCTGAACGAAGGTATAGCCGCCTTCCTTGCCGAGATCGGACCATGCAACCACTGTGCCGCCACCACCATTTTCTGTGGCGCTGGACTCCAGAGTGGCGCCTTTTTCAACAACCGTTGTAGTCGCCTGATAGACCGTTGGATCAATGTTCTGCCAGCTCCCGCCCACCAGCACCTCACCGCCACCGGTGGCGCCGCTGGCGGTCAGGTGGGCGCCGCTTTCGATTACAACGTTGCTGCCAGTAGCAACGATGCGTCCGCCTTGAGCCGTGGAAGATGAGGCATCCAGGGCACCGTCGACCGTGAGCTTTCCGCCTTCGGCCAGCAATATAATACGTCCGCCCTCTCGGCTCACCCCCTGGGCGCGTACAATGCCGCTGTTGTTAACCACCGATTGCTTTAACTGTTTTTTGGCTTTAGCGCTTAACGCAACGACACCATTGTCTGCCTGAATCAGGCCGCCGTTATCAATTTGGGCATCCACCGCCCCCTGGTCAATCGTGAACCGTATAAGGCGATCGCCTGTAAAATCGAGACGGACCTTGTCCGCCGACACTAAAGAGATACTGCCGCCATCCGCCCGGATCTCTCCGCTGTTTTCGATGTAGGGTGCGAGAAAGGCGATATAGCCGCCATCGGCACTCAATGTCCCAGCATTTTTGATGGCACCGGCCCTGCCACCATTCTCAAACTGGAAGTCATTGCCAAGAAAATGGTTATTACGGATGTCCAGTGTGGAGGCGACCAGGCCCGCGCCATCGAAACGGGCCGATGCACCAAAAGTTACGCCCGCAGGGTTGATAAGAAAAACCTTCCCATTAGCAGAAAGTGTTCCAAAGATTTGCGACGCATCCATGGAGTTTACGCGGTTTAATGCGATGCTTGAGTGGCTTGGCTGTTGGAATCGAACCGTTGCCGCTTGACCGATATCGAAGGCGTTCCATTCGGCGATGAGTTTGTCCGTCTCCTGACGGATGTTCATCGCAGCGCCGTTGGAGGTGATATTTCCCCTTCCCGATACGATAATGCCCCCTAACGGCAGGGCTGTTGCTGATGGTTCGGCTGAGTTGCTGCAGGGGAGGACCAACAAAAGCGGTATGCAGAAAAGAAATGATCGAATAGCAATTCTAGCCCTTTTCATTGGAAAAGGAGACAGCCGCACGGTCATTGAAAAGCCTCACTTACATTAGTGACAATAGTAAAAACGGGTTATCCGTGGCCAGGACCCTATCGTCCTTCCATCGCCGATTATTCCCCTGTACTAACAGGTTAAGCGGCAAGGCATTGAAAAAGTTTAATAGCAGACCTCCAAAACTGCCTGAAAACCACCTACTTTTTGGACCGACTGTTGTGCTTCTGGTGCAGCGCTGAAAATAATTTACCGTAAAATCTATCAGCTAGCGTTTCACGCCTGCAGTTCAAGTGTCCGAGAAAGTGGTTAATTCTATAAAATTAATGAGTTACTGACTTTTTTGGTAACTGCTCAAAAAGTCCGTTCCATAGTGGGTGCAGTAACACCTCTTCAGGAGACCATCGGTGAACAGATCCCTGTACGCTCACAGCAGCATCCCTGCTGCTGTCCCGTTAACTTTGTAGTATGTTGCAGTAACTCCTTGTGTGGAGGTGTTTTTTAGGGCGCATATATCAACAGCAACATGACATACTGCAATAGAACATTCCCTCTCCCTATGAGGGAGAGGGAGAGGGAGAGGGAGAGGGAGAGGGAGTTAACGGGACAGCAGTGCCATCTGCACTGAGTTATTGAGAAGTTACCTTTTTGGATGGTGGGTTTAGGGAGGTCTGAATAGACAGAATCGATCAAGAAATAAGTGGGGGTGATTGGCAGTGGGTAGGCGTGTAATTCAGAAGTTATAGAGGGCAGTGATCCAAAACCTGTCCAGATCACGCGAGCCGTCGGCATCGTTACCGGTCACTGCGTCGCGCGCCGGGTTTTTTCCCGTCCTGCGGGCCCATGTCAGGCTGATGTCATAGCTATTCTGTTGGGTAACCTTAATCCCAATTCCGTAGCCGTGCAGGTTGTAGCTATTGGGCGTAGTCATCACCAGATTGGATGCCGTATGGTATTTCTGAATATGACCCCAGTCATAAAAAAAGATCAGTCGCGCATCGCCATATTTGGCCGCTGATTTTACAGTGTACTGCCCTTCCAGTGTGGTGATATATCCGCTGTCTCCGGAGGCTTCTCCACCAGGATAAGCCCGTACACCGGAGGGGCCACCCAACTGAATCTTTTCCGAGGACCCGAGGTTATCAAGAGCGGTCTGACCTCTGATATCCGCAACAATAAAAAAGTTGTCTGTGGTGCGTTGTGTACGGCGTAGATTCCACTCTATTTTGCTGTATTGGCCATGGGTGTGCGGTCCGGTTGCCGCTTGATCCGCAGCAAGGCTGCTTGCCACTTCGGACAGATCAAGGTCTCCCCAGTGATATGTGATCATTCCCTCGGTAATTCCACCATTCCAGAATTCATCCACATGGGAGGCACCAAGACCAATACGTTTGGATATAATCTTGCTGGCACCGGTTTTTATGCTGCCGGTTTTCTCTTCCGATAATTTATAGTCCATACCCCCAAGCAGTGAGAGATTGTTCAGACGATTGAGAATAACCGGATAACGGGCATCAACACCCCAAGCGTTGCTCGAACCTGAGACATTTAAACTGGTAAATTCTTTACCAACATTATAATTCAGATGGTTGTAATTTAACCCCAGACGCAACCCTCTGCTCCCCAATGGATGGCTGTATCCTAAACTGAGATAGTCGAGGCTTCCCGTTCCCAGCGACTTTGCGGCATTGGCGGTAAGCTGCTCACCCCATCCCATCGGGTTGCTTACGTTCATCGAGAGGTTTACGCGGGTTGAGCCGAGCAGGCGGCTGCCGGTATTGTCAACCCCGGCGCTGGCGGCGATCATTGGGCTCTCTTTTACATCCAGTATCAAGCGGGTTGTGCCGGGCTTCCCACCCTGATCCAGATTGATTTCTGCATCCACACCAGACAGGTTCTTGATCAGTAGTACGCCACGTTCCAGGGCAAGTTGTTGCACGGGCTGGTTGGAGGGAAGTGCCGATTTGATGATGGCTCTTATTTTTTCCGGGTGAATCCGTAAATTCTCTCCCTCGATCTGGAGACCGGCAGGCGATTCGTCGCGGTACCCCTCGATTATTTCCAATCGGATGGTGCCCTCGGTTGCATCCTGAGGCGGTATAATGGCTTGTGAGAGAAAGTAACCATGTTCGGTATAGAGTGTTTCAATACGGGCCACGATACTCTTCAGCTCTTTCAGGGAGAGCTCTTTGCCTATGGCATCGGCTACCTGAGCCTGCAGGACAGATTCTGGAAATACGCTCATTTCACCCGTGAACACAAAGGAGATGACGGGAATTTTCACCCCGGCGTCTGAAATTGGCCGGGTGGGTTTGGCGGGTTCTATGATTTCAGAAGGGAAGGATGGTAATTTACGCTGCTCCTCCCGCTGACGTTCTCTTTCCAGCTCCTGGCCTGCGCTTGGGAGCTGTTGAGCGGAGACCGACATCGATGTTAAAAGAGCAAATAAGGTGATTATGATCGCCTTTATGGTGAGCGCGTAATCCCAGTTTTCTGTAACGTTCTTTTTAAACATTCTTTATTCAATCCAGAAGACACCTTAGACGCTGCATTAGCAAGCCCTAACATTCCCTCATAGTAAACGGCCCAGGAGGCTGCTCGAGAATAGGGATCGTAGCAAGGAAATGCCATTTTGAGTCAGATTTTTCTGATTACATGAGGCAAATATTGGACATATTTAACAAATTCAGTCGTGGCATCTGACCAAAATGGCGCTTCCACAGTAGACCTTCAATTCTCGAAGAATAGGAATTTCAGCCTATAAAATCAATATTTTTTGGTTACTATTCAGTACCGGGCTCCGATCTTATTGTAGGCGTGGTCCCCCGGATCGCGATGAAACAACGACCATAGTGCCACTATCCATAGCGCTTCAAGAAAGCGCTCCTACAGGAATGTACGGCATAACATATACCCGACCCTAAACCCACTGCCAAAAAAGGTAACTTCTCAAAAAGTCCGTGCTATAGGGGTCGTCATCCTCGGGGCCGGGCGGGGTAGAGAGGTCGCGTCTACCTCGGGGTCGGAGTCAAACCGTCCTACCACATCAATTTTACCTACCTTTGTATCACGGTTTGACTCCGACCCCGTATTAAGAAGTTACCAAAAAAGGCCATATATCATTGATTCAATAGGATTAATGCATCTTACTGGACACTTGGGCCGCAGACACGGAAATGCTAAC
>JBEVXV010000171.1:4551-30742 GCA_040505915.1 Sedimenticola sp.
CTCACCTAAAGGTAGCTGAAGCACGCAGAATGCGGCTGTATTTTCAAAAATTATTCACTCAATCAGGCAGAATTAGTGGTGAGACATTGCTGAAGAAATGGAGCTACTGGGCAACCCATAGTTGTCTTGAGCCGAAGATAAAGGTGGCAGAGACAGTTAAAGTACATTGGGATGGCATCCTAAGCTGGTTTGACAGCCACCTTACCACAGGATTTGTAGAGGGAATGAGCCGCTTGGATCCAAGCAGCTAAAAGTAAAGCGCGAGGTTACAGGAGTGAGAGGAGTATCATTACAATAGCCTATCTGCTTGGGGCCAAATTAGATCAGGAGGAAATTGTTTTTTGCGTCTACTCTGAGTTTTGAAAAAACTCTTATGCCCATTGAGATCACAAAATCAAGGACTGAGTTCTTGCGATCAAGTGGCAATATTTTATTTTTTTCTGAAGTTGAGTATGTATTGAATACTGAAAAACCGACACATCACCGCGTGGTACAACGCCTTTGGGTTGTTCCACTCTCTCTCGTTATGGCTTTTTATTGTGGTCTGCTGCAGGCCGTTCCACCGGCTGGCACTGAGATTGTTAATCAAGCGGCCATCAGTTATAAAGATGGAAGCGGCATTGATCGAATAGCAACCACTAATGAGGTCATTCTAACAATTAATCAGGTCTTTGCTGCAACCCTGATTAGTGATCAAAGTCTTTTCGGTGCTGATGGGGCAACGGTTACCTTTTTTCACACACTGACGAATATCGGTAACGGCCTGGATACCTACACCATCACGGTAGCCGATGATAATAGCTATGCCGGGATTGACAGTGGTGACTATAATCTCATCACCGTCTATCACGACATCAATGCCAACGGTCAGTTGGACGCGGATGAACCGGCAGTAAGCAACTCCATTGCTTCCGGTAATTTGAGCTTAGCTATGAATGAGGCTGCCAGCCTTTTAGTGGTGGGCGATATCCCATCTGGTGTTGCCGACGACAACACCTATGAATTGACATTGACAGTGACAACTGCCGGTGGGGGCATGGATGATGTCGGTAGCAATAATGATGGGGACGAGACCACCAACGAAGACACGGTGACCATCACTAGTAATGCTATTTTAAAGGCTACCAAGTCTTCCAGTTATGATAACGCCGGTACCGCCGATGATCTGAGCGATGATCGAATCACCTATGCCGTCGAAGTGACCAATATCGGGGTAGCCCCGGCTACCGATGTTGTGGTTTTCGATGGTATCCCAGCCCAGATGAATCTGGTGGCGGCTTCCATCGCAACGGCAGATTTTGGCGAGGGGGGGGATTTTAGTCCGGTGGCCGTCACTATGGGTACCGGTGGAGGCTCTCTAAGTGAAGCTGGCCTGCGAGGTGGTGTTGGCGCTGATATAAATGCTGATATTGACTCTACTGATGCAAGCGAGGCAGAACTCTCCATTGACCTCAATAATGACGGTGACTTATTGGATGATGATATGGTCATCATTCACGGGGTGGATAGTGCCTTGGCAAGCGGAGGTTCGGTCGGTTTCACTTATCAAGTGCAATACACATCGCCCTTGACGGTGGCTGCAGGAACAGTCATTGATAATGTAGCCCATGTAAGCGGTGATGTGGGTGCTGGCTCCCTGGTTCAGAATAGTTCCAACCTAGTACAGGATACGGTGCAGCGTCTTTCCGGAGTAACCATTACTGACACAGGCGAGAATACCGGTGGTGACCAGATCAACGACGGGCGGGATGATAATGCACTTGATGGTGTGCAGTATGTCGATGCGGTGGAGCGCGGTGCTACGGCCTTGTATAAAAATATTATTACAAACACCGGCAGTGGCGAAGATATCTTCGATCTGGCCGTGACCTCCTCTTCCTTCCAACCCGGTACTATTTACCAGTATTTTTCTGCAGATGGCATTACCCCGCTACTGGATGCTTCCGGTAACAGTATCGTTGATACCGGCATAATCGCAGCCGGTGCCAGTCGTACCATTATGGTCAAGATACTGTTGCCGGTAACCGCAACCGTGTTGACGCCGCCATACGATGCCATTGTGACCGTCACTTCGGTTAGCAACGTGGCAAAGAGTGACACCGTGACCGAACGGCTCAATGTAATTCAGCCTTCCCGGGTTGATCTAGCCAATAGCGACGAAGCGTCAGGTTTCAATGACGGTGGCGTAGCCGATGCTGATCTGGTAGATGGCAGCCCTAGCACCTCCTTGTCCACAGTTTCTGGCGGCACGGTTACTTTTGACCTCTGGGTGGCCAATGAGGGTTTTGAAACCGATAGTTACCTGATTTCCACATGGGCTGATGCTGATGCAACCGTGTCAGTGCCGGCAGGTTGGCAGGTGGTATTCAGAACGCTTGAAGGCGCGCTAATCACAAGCATTCCACCGGTGGCGCCTGGAACCGGCTATCACTATATAGCCGAAGTCTCTACTCCGAGTAAATCCACGCCCTCTTTCACTGCGTTATATTTTAAAGTGCTGGGCGGTAATACTGGATCCAAAGATACCCTGTACGATGAAGTAGAGATTACCGGGGTAGAATCAATCTCATTGCAGCCGGAACAGAATGGTACGGTGCCACCTTGTGGTTCAACAGATTACCTCCATGTCCTGACCAATTTCGGTGACACCGCTGAAGATATGATTATTTCGGTCATCAGTCAGACGCTATTGGATCATCAATTACTTTTTCCCACCTCCAGTGTTGGCTCAGAAGCAACAGACTACCTGCCGGTTCAAAGTTTTGGTATCGGTGACAGTGTAGTAATATATGACGATAGTGTTTCTGCCTGGACTACCGTGACCTTGGTGGATGACGGGACGGGAGGTATTGCTATTCCACTGGCAGGCAGTGATTCAACACGCATTAAGATTCGAATTTTTGCTCCCTGCTCGGCTCCGGAAAACACCAAGGATGTATTGGTACTTAATGCCCGGGTTAAAGAGGGCACTGCCAGTGTCGAGGTCACCGATCAAACTACGGTTAGTTCGGTATTTCTGACAATTTCAAAACTAGGTGCTCGGGACTCAGCCTGTGATGGTACTGCGGATGCAGGTTTTGCCTCCGCCAATGTTGTTGCGGCACCAGCGACCTGTGTAATCTGGAAATTGACCGTCTCTAACCAGGGCCTGAAAACGGTCTGTAATGTCACTATTAGTGATATGGCTCCGCCCTATACCCTCTTGAATGGTGCCCCTCCGGCGGTAATTGTGGAGCAACCGGCGCCGGGTGATACCGGCAGTTGCGAGGTTACCGGCTCCAATATTGACTGTACTGTGGGTAACCCCATAGACATTGATCCGAGTATTTCAGGGGCCGAAAGCTACTGCTTGCGGGCTGGAGAAGTGGCAATAGTTCATTTTCGAGTTCAAATTCAATAAGTTACTAAGTAGGTCATTGATTATGCGACATGCAGCGGCTAAGGAAGCGTTGATTAGCCTTACTTTTGGTATGACTATTAAGCTAACCCTAATTTGGGGGCTGTTTTCACCAGGCTTCGGGCTTCGGGCTTCGGGCTTCGGGCTTCGGGCTTCGGGTGGCCTGATCCTACGTTTATTGTTGGTGCATTAGTGTTTTTAAATTAGAATGGTGAGCGTTGGGGTGACTTTGAGTGGAGGTTGAATTATGCGCAGACTGGTAGAGAGGTTTTTTCTGGTTCTGGTTCTTGTGGGTGTCTCTGGCGGGCCGGTGTTTGCCGAACTGTTGGAGAGTAAAATGACGGCTTACCTGGTCACAAAAAGTGGGCAGGGGGAAGAAACATTGCAAGAGACAGACAGTGCGGCTCCGGGCGAGACTATAGAATATTTACTCGTCTATCGAAATACCGGCAAGGGCAGCTTGAGCGGTCTGAATATCACCGGACCTGTGCCGGCAAACACGGTATATTTGGCCGGGTCTGCTCTTACAGTGGTCGCAGCTGATTTGGAAGTCTCTATTGACCATGGTGAATTATGGGAGAAGGAGCCCGTCAAAAGAGTGCGAAAGCAGTCGGATGGCTCTATGCGGGAAGTTGTCGTGGAAGCGGATGAATATACCGGCATTCGCTGGCTGCCCAAGGAAGCTTTATTGCCCGGTACAGTACAGAAATACCATTACCGAGTGGTAATACGATAAGGAGCGTCAAGATTTTTCTAGATAATTCAAAGAGTTACTTTAAGCCGGATCAGCGAACCCGTAAATATCTTCTTGATTAGCACGAAGGTGCCGCTAAAAGATCGTAAGGGTAGCTTTAGCGTTCGCGATCCACGCTCTAATTTGGCACTGATCGCAGCTTAATCTGCTCCTGCGTAAGCGGCCGATGGGCGCTTAGACCATAGCTGAACCTTCGTACCAATCAGGAAATTATTAATCTAGCCTGAGATGTAAGGTCACTGTGACGCACCGCACAAAAAGGTGGTGTCCGATGTGGAACAGATAACCGACAAGTAGCGGAATAGACTTAAAGAGACACAAACAATCCCCCTGAGGAGAGTTGCAAAGATGAAAGCGAAGCATTTTTTCAGTACCGGCAGAGCTAAGGCTCTGGCTGCAATCGCATGCGGACTTGTGACTTTGCTGCCGGGCATTGTTCTGGCTGCCACTGAGGCAGGTCAGGTTATCCAGAATCAATCAACCGCTACCTATACAGATGGTGAGAGTAATAGCTACACCTCGCAATCAAATGTCGCCTCCATCGTGGTGCAACAGGTCTATAGTGCCAACCTGTCTGAAGATCGCATTGATGTTGCTGCCGCTGGGCAGACCAAGTATTTCCAGCATACGCTGGCCAATACGGGTAATGGCTCCGATACCTATACAATAACAGTGGCTCAGGATTATACCGTGGCAGATAGCGGCAACTTCCCCATCTTGAAGGTTTATCAAGATCTGAATGGTAATGGTCAGGTAGATGCAGGTGAGCCGGTATTGGCAGGCAGTACTGAGACCATCACCCTGGCCGGTGGCCTGACAACCAGCCTAGTGGTAGAGGCGCAGATCTCCGGCACCGCTGCGGATGGCAACACTTATGGACTAACCCTGACTGTAGTTGCCGGCTCCGGTACGGTTACCGATCTGACTACCTCAAAGGGAGCAGACACGACAGACGGCACCAACGAGGACAGAGTAACCGTTACCGGCGATGCTGTTTTGAATGTCTTTAAATCATCCGTAATTGATGTGAGCGGCTTGCCTTCTGCAGTTGATATAACCTATACCATCACAGTAACCAACACCGGTAATAAAGAAGCCAGGGATGTTGTAATCTGGGATGGTATTCCGTTGAATACTGCCTTGCAGGGTAGCGTAACTCCCTCTGGTTTTGGCACCTCGATAAGTAGCAGTGACTTTAATCCCATTAGCGCGACTTTGGATGCCGGCACTTCCGAGGCTACACTCCGTAGTGGTAGCGGTGCTGATCTTGACGGTGATAGCGCTGTTGATGCTAATACCGACGAAACCTCTCTCAATATTGATATTGATAATAGTGGAGCGGTTGACGCTGCTGCCTCCAGAGCAATCGTCTACGGTGTAGATGATGTTCTGCCGTCCAATACCACGGTCTCAATGACCTATACCGTTCGTCTGGATCCTAATGGCGGAACCTTCAGTGCAGGAGATGAGATTCAGAATATCGCCTATGCCTCTGCTGATACTGACATAGACGGTAGTCCTGATAGATTTGAGCCGTCCAACCCGGTCATAGACACGGCACCTGCGGTGGTCTCATTGACTATTGAAGATACCGCCGATGATAACGGACCACTGGATACCGCCAATGATGGGGAAGATGATGACGGGGCCAATGATTCTCAGCGTGTTGATATTGCCGCCTCTGGAGAACTGGTTCTATTCTCCAATAAGGTAACTAATACGGGTAACGGTACGGATACCTTTGAGCTGGCGGTCGCTAATACCGATTTTCCGTCCGGTACGGTTTTTACTTTTTGGGATGCCACCGGCACTTCCGCCCTCTTAGATACCAACTTTGATGGCACTCCGGACACCGGCCCAATGGTTTCGGGTGCAATATTGAATATGCTGGTCAAGGCTCAATTGCCTGCTGGAGCTTATGATGGTGATGGTACAAATACAGCACCCTTTGATGCGGTAATTACCGCCACTTCGGTGGTGAACTCAGCGGTCAATGATACCGTTGCTTTGCTGCTTTTTACTGTTACCGCACCGGGGGTTGATGTGGCGAATGCTGACTCCTCAGCTGCCGGCAATCTGCACCCCTACAACACGGGAGGCACTACCCCGATTACCACCGAGAGCGGCAATCTGGGAGAGACGGTCACCTTTGACCTGTATATCCACAATGAATCGGGTGTTCCGGACGCTTTTCAGTTGGCTTCCGGTGGAACTTATGGCCCCACAGGTAGCGCTAGTCTGGGATCCATGCATGCTGGCTGGAATGTTACATTCAAGGATGCCACCTGTGCCGATGGTGGCGGGAGTACCATCACCACCACCACCGCTATCCCCGGTGGAAATAGTACGCAGATATGTGCCTATGTGACGATCTCTACCGTACCTATCGATGCGGCTGCTGTTTTTACCTCTGATTTGGATGGTGATGCAGCCGATGAAACCGTTGATGGCAATACGGACTCCGACGGGGACTATCCGATTTTCTTCCGTGTTTCCTCGGTTAACACCAATGCTTCGGATATCAAATTGGATGCAGTTGACGTTAATGACACTGAGGACATTACCCTGCTGCCAGACCATACAGGCCAGATTCAGCCTGGTGGTGCCGTTGTCTACCCTCATACGCTACGCAATAATGGAAATACGATTGAGCTGGTGGCCGTATCTACTGCGCATGTTGATACGTCAAATGGCTTTGGCAATACCATCTTGGTAGACACTAACGGTGACGGCACCCCTAATCTTCCGATTGGATCCCTTGTAGTGGGTAATACAGTTTACTTTCTTAACTCATCTGGAGTCAGGACGGCTCAAACCCTTGTGGATGTTGATTCGGGTGGCGGTACAATGCCTGGCCTTACCCTTAATCCCGGTGAACGTCTGGAGTTCATTGTCAGGGTCTTTGCACCGACCGGTGTAGCCAATGGTACGCTGGATGTTCTTAATCTGACTGCCCGCTATGATGTCGGTTCAGACAATGACAGTGTCATGCGTACTGACCAGACCACCGTGGTTCTTGGCCAGTTGCGGCTCACCACGACGGTCTCTCTTGATGCCGGCTGTGACGATACACCAGACGATACCTTTGCCGCGCTGGCTGCAAACGAAGCAGCTCCTGGAGAGTGTGTCATCTGGCAGGTGGTGATAACCAATGAAGGTGATGCTGCCGTTTCCAACGTAATCGTCTACGATGCCGCTCCGGCATTCACCACCTACCAACTTAACTCCATGCGTTCTTGTGCTGGCAACGCCGGTCTGGATTTGACGGGCTCGGGCTGTACCAATACCACCCTAAGTGCCTTAGACAAGGACCATACCGATCTTGATGATGCTGCAACACCGAATGGTTCTCATGTAGATGGTCATTTTGCCCAAAAAGATGTTGCGGGTAATTTTATTTATTACCTGGGCAGCGGCGCCGCGCAGGATACCGGCGGTAACATGGCGGCAGGTGCTTCGGTGACCGTTCGCTTCATCACACTGGTACAGTAGCTCGCTAAAAAAGATGGCAATCCGAGTGTTGAACTAGCCACTCAGATTGCCGTTAACCTAGGAGCCTGTCCGAGAATAGAACACCTACTGCGGAAAGCCCATTTCGGCCCTTTTTTCCGCTCATTTTCGTTGAATAAGAGTAACTATTCGCCTCAAATGACCGGAAAAAATGACTCAAAATGGACTTCCCTCGCTACGGCGCCTATTCTCGGACAGGCACCTAGCGATTGATTTTATGGCATCTTTAATAGTGGTGGTTGTATCGACTGTTCCTGTGTGAGGGGATAAGTGAGTGATGTTTTTTGCTTCCTACGGTAGGTCTAGGCAGGTAGAGGCTGAATGATATCGCGTGTATTCTGGATATTTTGCGCCCTCTGGTGCCTGATCCAGATATCTATCTCGGGCGCGGTGCATGCCGCAACACCTGCTTTCGAGTTAATTTCCAACCAAGCATCAGCCATTTATTTTGATGATGCGCGCAGGGTTGGAGCCCTGTCGCTTTCTAACATTGCCATGGTCCGGGTTTCCGCAACGGCTGCCCATACCCTGCAGGCAGATCGCACTGTTGAGGCATCTATGGGCCAGCATCTGAGCCTCAACCATCTTTTAACTAATACGGGGAATATTTCTGATGAGTATGATGTTTCAATAGTACAGGGTACCGGGGATTTTACCCTGGCCTCTCTGGCACTCCACCACGATATTAATGGCAATGGCGTGATCGAGCCCGGCGAACCCGCCTTAGCCCGAACCGCTATCTTGGCACCCGGTCAATCAATCGCTTTAGTCATCGTCGGTCAGATACCCGCCTCTGCCTCAGTGGGTCAGCAGGCGTCGGTGACAATTACGGCAACTTCGGTAACGACACCGGCCAATCAGGTGTCCAATGTCGATACTTTGCAGTTGGTTGTAGATGAGTTTCTTTTGTTTTACAAGACAACGGAACCAACATGTAGAACACCGATTGATCCAGGTGGCACCATAAGCTATACCCTCAGGTTCAGCAATGTCGGCACCCAATCCTTGGAAGAGCGTACCATTGTAGTCGACAGTACACCGAAAGACGGTATCCTTATCGAGGATACCATTCAGCCCAACACTTATCTTTTTAAACCTCAGACGCTCATTACAGCGCCGTTCACAGCAGAACCGCTGGTTAAGCTTTACGACCCCCTTTATGGTGATGATGAGGGCTGGATATCCTGGGATAACTGGAATGGCACGGATCTTGTCGAGAAAATTGGCCTATTGGTGCCCGCTATCAATCTAGCCAGCGAGCAGAGTGGCCGTTTTGATTTTTCTGTAAAACTCATTGAGGCCATTACGCTGGGTACATCCCTCGTCAATACCGCCCATATTTATATGGATGGGAGTAGCAGCCCCAAATTCTCTACCAACCAAGTTTGTAACATTATAACCCCGATTGACCTCGCAGCGCCTCTCGAAATAAATAATGCGGTGATTCGTTTTCTGGAGCCTGAGGAGAGCCTCCGTGCAAGCCAGACTGAACCTGATTTTGAAAATGATGCTCATTATCAGGATGCACAAATCTATCGCCTTGATAACTTTGAAGGCTATACATCGATCCGGGACGGTATCTATCTGGAGGTGCGTTCGACGAGCGTCAATACAAGTCCTTTAACTCCCGAGACGATATTAGTTCATTTGGAGTCGGATCTAACCGGTGACTATATCGATGTTACCCTGCAGGAGACGGGGCCTAACACAGGAAAGTTCCGTAGTTTGGTACCGGTCTCACTCAGTGAGACTTTGTCCGGTAGTGGCGCCACCTGTTCGGTTGATTCCATCTCTTCCTGTGTTCTCAACAGTATCGCCAACGACCACCTGTATGCCTCGTTTCTCGATCCAGGAATGGGGGTGGTAATTAGCGATATATCGGTGGTTGATCCTCTTGGCGTGATTTTCGATTCCGGCGGCCTGCAACCTGTGGCGGGTGCCCAGGTCACAATCATTGATCAGAATGGCGACCCGGCTCTTGACCCTGATACTGGAGGCACTACCTCTCTTGAACCGCAGTTGACGGAGGAAGACGGTGCGTATCAGTTTCCCCGGGTCTATCCAGGCACCTATTTTGTTCAGGTTGTACCACCACCAAATTACCAGCTACAGCCCTCCAGCATACCGCCTGATGATTTTATCGGAATTAGGAAGGTAGGCCCATATTCTTATGGTCGGGATGGATTTTATGGTATTACCGATTCCGGCCTTTTTACTTTAAATGCAGGCGACCCTGCCCTGGTGGTAGATGTGCCGCTTGATGCGATGCCCTCTGGTAGCCATCTTTCCATCGAGAAAACGGCTTCAGTCAAACGAGCCCAAGTCGGTGATTATATCCCTTATGAAGTAAAAATCAGTAATAGTTCTAATTTACTCTTGGTTAACTCGGTACTGATTGACCGACTACCCTATGGCTTTAAATACATCAAAGGCAGTACTCGAGTTGATGGTGAGCTTTCCAGTGATCCAACCGGAGGTAGTGGTCCTGATCTGAGCTTTAATGTTGGTCGTATTGCCATGGATACGGAGGTGACGGTGAATTACACCTTGCAGATAACCCCGGCAGCTGTGGATGGCGACGGTATCAATACAGCTCAGGTTTTGTCAGAGACCTACACCGGCTACCCATTTAATTCAGAGGTGAGCCGTATGCAAGTTATAGTTGATAAGGAAGGGCTCTTCTCGGAACGGGGTATATTGTTTGGCAAAATATTTTTTAATAGAGAATGCAGTCAGGAAGAGGAAAAAACCGAGTTCCCAATCGGTGCGGTGCGTCTCTATATGGAAGACGGTACCTGGGTGATTACCGATGAAAATGGCCAGTACAGTCTTTATGGGTTTAAATCAGGCCTGCACGTTATAAAAATTGACCCCACTACACTACCGAAAGGAGTAAATTTGGTGGTAATGGACAGTCGTCAGGGAGATGACCCGGAGAGTCGTTTTATTGATCTGGTTAATGGAGAAATGTATCGGGCCGATTTTGAAGCATCCTGTTTGATGCAGGACAGCGAAGCCGTCATGAAGGAGATCAGCGAGCGCAACCAATCTATCAATAGTGATTGGCAACTTGATGAGGCGCTCCGTTTTGAAGGTACTTTGGCAAATAACCAGATAAACAGCAGTCAGATCGATAGTGGCGGGGCCTCCGATGACGGTGATATTTCCGGTGGGGTAATTTACCCGGCGGGTGCCAGCAAACTACCTACTTTTACTACACCGCGACCTGACAAAATTGCCGTTGAGCACACACCGGCAGTTGAAATGGCAGAAGCGCCTGATCCACAGAAGGTTGTGACCACGCTGACTAATGCAATGGGTCAACAAGGTGTTTGGCTGTGGCCCACCAGCGAGATTAGTCGGGATGGTCGCTTTATGGTGGTGGTACCGATAGGCACTAATCCAGATCTCTTAGTGAATGGTGAAACGGTGGCGGCCAGCCAGCTTGGGGAGCAGATAGCCAATCGTCAGGAACAGGTTCAAGTTCTCGCCTGGTATGGCGTTACACTCCAACCTGGTGAAAATCAGCTGGAGGTTGTGGGTCGTGATCCTTTTGGAAATGTCAGGGAATTGGCTGATCGTAAAGTAATGCAGCCGGGGGGGATCGCTCACTTGAAATTGCTGCCGGAAGTGGATCAACTTGATGCCGATGGCGGTCGCTCTGTACTCCCCTTGAAGATTGTTCTTATCGATCAACAGGAATTGCCGGTGAGTGGTGTCCATTTTGTGACGGTGGAAAGTAGTTCCGGGAACTGGGTCGAAGAGGATATACAAAAAAGTGAACCCGGCTGGCAAGTCAAGGTAATAAACGGTGAAGCGCTGGTACACCTGCGTAGTTCCGACAAGGCGGGAAAGGTAACAGTTAAGGCTAGCATGGGGCAGAGGTACAGTAGTCAAACCAAAGTGACATTTATGGCCCCCATGCGGCCGCTGCTGGCGGCTGGGTTGGTTGATCTGTCGATTAGTCTTAATGACCTGGTGAGCAATGGTTTGGCGCCTCCCATCCAAACTGATAACTTTGATGAGGAGATTAACCTGAAAGGAAGAACAGCACTTTTTTTGAAAGGAAAGATCCGCGGAAATCTATTGCTGACCCTCTCCTATGATAGTGACAAAGATACTGGCGAGCACCTACTCCGGGATATCGATCCAGATGCATATTACCCTATTTATGGCGATGCCTCGGTGAAAGGCTACGATGCACAGAGTCGTAGTAAGCTCTATGTACGCTTGGAGCGTGGCAAGAACAGTTTGATGTGGGGTGATTTTATCACCGATAATCAGGCTGAGGAGAGCTTGGGGCGCTGGCAGAGAACGCTGACCGGTGTCAATGCTCGGTTTGAAACCGACCGTTTTGATGTCACTGCCTTCGGTGCTCGGCCAGAAAATCAACGCATTACAGAAGAGTTCCGGGGTAATGGTACTGCAACCTTCTACCGGATCAACAACGCACCAATTGAGCGAAATTCTGAAATTATTGAACGGATAACCAGGGATCGGGAGAACCATGGTTTAGTCATTGAACGTGTACCACTGAGACATCTCTCTGATTACAGCATAGATTATTTGAATGGTTATATTACCTTTCAGCAGGTTATTCCTTCCCAGGATGAGTCAGGAAATCCTATTTTTATCCAGGTGACTTATGATGCGGAGGAGAAGGGCAATGAGTACACGGTTGCTGGCTTGCGTCTGGGTTATGAAGTGTCTGAACAGGTCACTATTGGCGGCGGTTATTCCTTCGATGGTCATCCCGATGACGGGCGTCAGCTTGGTTCGGTATTTATTGATTATACCCCCACAGAAAAGCATCGTATTATTTTGGAAGGGGCAGTGATGGAGCATGAAGACGATACTCCTTCCGGAGTGGCTGAACGGCTAATTATTGAAAGTCAACTATCAGAGCAGCTTAAAATGAAACTGAGTCACTCTTCTGCCGAGGAGGGATTTACCAACAGCAACGCACCCGTGAGCTCAGGTCGTCGTGAAGCAAAGGTAGAAATGGAATACTCCTTGCAGCCCGGCACAGATCTCACTTTGGAAGGTCTGCAGAGCGAAGATCTTACTTCGGATGATAAACGGCGTTCCCTAAGCCTTGCAGCCACCCATCAGTTTGGCAACTGGCGCACCACAACCGGGATTAGACATGTTGATCAGCAAAATACGGAGGAGGAGAATAGCTTTAATACGGCGCGTCTTCGCCTCGAGCGGGCCTACACCCTATTCAACCGCGAAGGACAGGTTTATGGTGAGTGGGAGCAGGCGGTCGAAGATACTGACAAGAAGGATATCAAGGTTGGGGCTGATTATCAGATCCATCCACTTACTAAACTTTATGCCCGACATGAGCTTATTAATAGCCTATCCGGCATTACCAGCCTCTCGAGTGCGGTGGAGCAATCAACCACCGTTATCGGTGCGTCAAGCACGGCACTATCGATGACCGAGTCCTATAACGAGTACCGTATTCGCGGAGGTATTAACGGCTATGAAAGTGAAAGTGCCACAGGTATTAAAAAGACCATTGAGTTGGAACCTGGTCTGACTCTGGATCCACAACTTGAATATATCCACACATTTGAAGGCGAGAATATGGGTGATGCATTCTCAATTTCTCTCGGACTTTCCGATACACGGAGTCCGGATAGTAAAACATCGCTACGAGTGGAAACTAGACGTGGCAACAGCAGCGATTACTATGGACTGACCGGCCGTTATGCCGCTCGTTTGAGCCGTGATTGGACCGGTATGGTCAAAGAAGATTTTTCCATGGAGCTGCCGGTGGACAGTGACAATCAGATTCGGCATCGTTTTACCCTTGGTGCCGCACGGCGGCCCAAAGATGATAGTCGCTGGCACTTTCTTGGACTTTACCAGTGGATCGATGAACAGCAGCAGAGCGACTACAGCTCACGAGGGGTTCACCTCATCTCTACTCATCATAATTACAAGTTATCTGACAAGCTGACCCTCACAGGTCGACTAGCCAGCAAGTGGCAGGATATTGAGATTGATACCGATAACTACTCTTCCACAGTACAGCTACTGGGTGGTGGGTTTGTATGGGGTATCAACAAACGGCTGAACCTGGACATACATGGGGGAATCCTGTCCACCGACCTTGGGAACTCTTCCCGTTATAGTGGTGGACTTGGGATTAACTATCTGGTCAAGAAGAATATGCGTGTCGGTATTGGATATAACTTTACCGGCTTTTCTGACAGAGACCTTGACCAGGAAGAATATTTTGGACAAGGCCTGAAATTATGGTTCCAACTCAAGTTTGACGAGGATCTATTCAGCTTCTTAAAGGAACCTAATGGATAATATGAATTGTCATGGAGCAGCTATGCATACTCCACGTAACTGCGGTGGAAAAGGAGTGAAGCTCTGATGCATAAATTATTTTCAAATTTAACAGAAAACAGGAGTGTCCAGGAAAATCGTCTTGTATGTATTATGGCGACTCTTCTGTTTGTGCTGGCTTTTTTGCAGCCAGCGGTTTCCTATGCAGTAACAGTAAATATAAACCCCTCCGATGCTGAAACAGGAGTTGTGTTTAATTCAAATATGACCATTACCTTTGATGAGGCAGTTAGACATATCGATGACTCGGAAGTAACCGACGTCAATGTTGATGCGCTGATCATTCTTAAGGAGACCGACGGAAGTGGTAGTAATATTGATTTTGATGCCACGATCAACGAGGGCAAGACGGTCATTACCATCAATCCCACCGGCAACTTCTCAAGCGAGCAGATTGTCTATGTGGCGATAGGTGCAACGGTCGAGGATGCATATGATAATGCCATTGCAGGCTCAAACGCTACATTTACTGTAGAGGATATGTTACCACCCACCGTCACCTTCGACCCGCTTGATGCCGCAACAGGCGTTTCGGCAGGTACAAATATTACCATTACCTTTGATGAGGCAGTTAGAAATACCGATGACTCGGAGGTGACCGACACCGATCTTGATGCGCTGATCACGCTTACGAATACTGATGCGGGCGGCAGTGATATCGTCTTTGATGCTACGATCAACCCAGGCAAGACGGTCATCACCATCAATCCCACCGACGACTTCTCAAGCGAGCAGATTGTCTATGTGGCGATAGGTGCAACGGTCGAGGATACATATAATCATGCCATTGCAGACTCAAGTACTACATTTACTGTAGAGGATATTTCACCACCCACCGTCACCTTCGACCCGCTTGATGCTGAAACAGGAGTTATGTTTAATTCAAATATTACCATTACCTTTGATGAGGCAGTTAGAAATATCGATGACTCGGAGGTGACCGGCACCGATCTTGATGCGCTGATCACGCTTACGAATACTGATGCGGGCGGTAGTGATATCGGCTTTGATGCTACGATCAACCCAGGCAAGACGGTCATCACCATCAACCCCACCGACGACTTCTCAAGCGAGCAGGTTGTCTATGTGGCGATAGGTGCAACGGTCGAGGATGCATATAATCATGCCATTGCAGACTCAAACGCTACATTTACTGTAGTAGAGGATACTTTACCACCCACCGTCACCTTCGACCCGCTTGATGCTGAAACAGGAGTTGTGTTTAATTCAAATATTACCATTACCTTTGATGAGGCAGTTAGAAATATCGATGACTCGGAGGTGACCGACACTAATGTTGATGCGCTGATTATCCTTAAGGAGACCGACGGAAGTGGTAGTAATATTGATTTTGATGCCACAATCAACGTGGGCAAGACGGTCATCACAATTAACCCGACCAGCGACTTCACATCTCATCAGCTCGTTTATGTGGCGATAGGAGCAACAGTAGAGGATGCATATGATAATGCCCTGGTAGCTGCAAACGCAACCTTTTACACGACTCACACCGGGATGACTGTGACTGGCAACGGTGAAGAAATTGTTGATGGTGACACTACCCCCTTAACGACGGACGATACCGAGTTCGGCATTCATGTTGTGTCTGGAGGCTCCAACGCCAATATCTTCACCATATCCAATACCGGTGATGTGCTACTGAACCTTACCGATACCCCGAGGGTAATCATTGGCGGCGCAAATCAAGCCGACTTTATCCTGAACGTCGATGCGCCGGCTTCGGTAGCAGTCGGCACTTCGGAAACGTTCACCATCACCTTTAACCCTATCGTCGCCGGTTCCCGAACGGCCACTGTATTCATTGCCAACGATGACAGTGACGTGAACCCCTTTAACTTTGCCATCTCGGGTACCGGAATCATTGCGCCCAATATCTATGGCGAAACTTTCTTTGATCCGGCAGGCGTGAATAGGGACGATAAAAAATTTATGGATATTGGTGGCGTCTGGGACGATGAAAACGAGATCGAGGTTAGTACTACAACCGGTGATGCTTTTTCCGTTGTATTGAGTAATGAGTCTGTGGGCATTGCCTACGATCTGGAGTTTGAGATTGATATTCCGGTTGGGTTTAACTACGTACCAAATACCGCATCGGTGACAGCAGAGGAGTGTGTTGCCCCTGTACTTGGCAATCCGGCGACCCATGCGGGCACCACCCTTACCTTTAACATACCTGCCGATTATGACATGACCGGCGGTTGCATGCTTACCTTCAATTACGGCATGACTACCGCCCCCACGTTGGGGGGCGGCACCTACCAGTTCACCGCTGTCTGGCGTTATGCCCTGATAGATAATGACGCTCTTCAGGCCGATGGCGACCTACTACAGGCTGTGCTGGTGCGACCGGGTGATTTCATCTTGGTCAAGGAAGTCGTCGTCGATGAAGGCGAAGTTCCCACCGGTACCTTTGGCGATACTATGCAGTTTACGGTTACCGTCATTAATACCGGTTCCGGCGGAATCTTTGATCTAGGAATAAAAGACATCCTCGGAACTGGTTTTGATCCCGCCACCTTGTCTATTGCTGTTGCTGCGTCTCCGGCACCGCCGCCAGGTGCCCAGATTGATGACGACACGTATCGTTTTGATTATCTGAGTAAAGGCAAGAGCGCAGTGCTCGTGGTTGATGCTGTTATCGATTCCTGTCTTAATGTTGATAATACCGTCAATGGCTCTGACCGGAAAGGCAATACCGATACCAGCTTGGCCTCGGTACTCTATGATCTGCATATCCCGCAGATCATCTATGATAGTCTGGGCGGTTCAAGCACTGCCACACCTGCCACTTTCTCCCTTGAGAATGATAGCGTTACCAGCATAACGATCAAGGTAGCAAATGATGGTGATGTCAAGGCCTCTGACGTCTCCATTAATAGCAGCCTTGAGAGTTATTCCGACCTTGTTATTACCAATGTCGGCAATGGCTGGGCCTATAATCCCGTCAATGGTACATTCAGCATCTCCGAGATTGCGGCCGCTACCCAAAATTACTTTTGATGCCGAGATCTCGGGATGCCCTCCCGACAGCCGGGGCGGATCCATCAGCTGGTTCCCCAGCTACGTAGATTTCTGTGGCAATGTTTTCAAGGCTCCCATGGCCTATTCAACCTGGAATGTTAAAAATATACCGGGTATTCAGCTGGGCAAATCGGTTTCCGACGACCGGATAAACATGGACGAAAACGGCTTTTATACTCTGGATTTGACCGGTTCCAATATAGATTACCTGCCGACCGATGGTGATACTGATAATGACGAGTTGACCCTGACCGATACCATCCCTGCCGGGTTGAAATTGGTGTATGTTTCGGCAATTCCTGCAGGCTCTGTGATCAAGGTCAACGGGGTTGTCGATAACGGCCCTACTGTCAACCTGGTATCGGGCGATGTGCTGACCTGGCACATGGATCAGGAGGATTTCGTGATAACTCACGGCGGGAGTGTCTCCCTGCGGATCGATTTCACTGTTGACACATTTCTGCAGTTGGAGCAATGCGAGCCGGCCCAGTATATATATAATAGTGCCAGCGTTGCCTACGACCCCGCGCAGTGCGTACTTAACGATGATGCTGCAATTAGTTTTCTTGCCAATGAAAGCCCGGTGAATTCCGCTGACCAGGAATTGAATCTTTTCAACTCCGGTAATTCTCCCTTTGAAACAGGCCTTAATGATACCAACAATACGGCGGATGATGAAATCGGCGAAGGTGAGAAAATCACCTATGTTGCTACCCATCTCCTCAGCGGTACAGGTGATTGGCTCAATTCCACATTTACCGCTGACCTGGGGACTGAAGACGGCCTATCCACCGAAAGGGTGTTGAATGATGGAGCCGGAAACCAGGCGATAACCTACGAATTTAGAGATAATGGCGGGGCCACTGTAACGGGGGATGTCCCTTTTTCTAGTATAACCAGCCTGACTCCGCAGTTGGTTATCAATTTAGATTTTGTTAATGCGTTTGATACGGCTAACGGGGTTCATAATGATACGCTGGTCATTCGTTATTCCACCACCATCACCGACACCGACCTCCAGGGCGGCGATAGCAGAGGCTTTATAGAGCGGATAACGCTGGAGATCGATGGCGGAGTTGCCGGTTGTCTTGGCAGTGCGACGTACATCAAAGGTGTGAGGGTCAATATTTTACGGGCCGAGCCATCCATTACCATCTCTCATCAGAACTTCCTTGATGTCTGTGAAGAATTTCCAGTAACCCTAAATTTTGAAGATCTTGTTTCCGACGCCAGGTCGGATAACTGGCGCTTTGAATATGATACCAGCAATTATGAGTTGATCACGCTGCCAACCGACGTGACCTATACCGGTCATCTAAATACCCTGCACGGGCTGACGCAACTGGATGAAAGCACTGCCGGTACCGGCCTGCGGGTTGATTTTGATCCCCAAACTACCCGGTACGATGCAGCGGGTGGTGATTCCACCGCCCAGTTCACCGTTCGACTGAACCCCGGTTACAGTTCATCAAACATGGCGGCCACCCTTGCCTATGATGATCATCAGTCCACCGCCTCCCTGGGTGGTGCAGAGCTGGACCGGGATTTTTTTGCCAACGACACTTCAACCCCTGTCTATGTCAGGCAGGGTGATCTGGAGATTTTAATCACCCCCCAGCAGATTTTTGCGTACACACGTGATGTTACCTGGACCATCTATGTTATCAATGTCGGAACTGGTTCCATCTATAACGCCACCATTGAGCAAACCATTCCCAATGCTTTTACGCCGGATGGTCCCAATTCGTCTCCTGCAGCGGCCGTTGCCGGGCAGGTGATGAGCTGGACTCTCGGTGATATCGCACCGGGTGCCAAAGTGCCCATTACAGTGGCCAGCAATGTGAATAGATCCACCTGTGATCTGGAGGCTGGAGTCAATACCGTTGTTGCCAAATGGGGCTGCGGTGGTGTTGATGTCGAAGTACTCAGCCTCGACGTCGGGAGCATCCCCACTTACTTAAGCCCGGAGCATGACAGTCAGATTACCCATGTCACGGCTAATACGAATTGCGACCTCTGCGGCTTCGGTACGGTGGATATAGAGGTATTGAATTCCAGCTTATCCCACTTGTATAGTGTGGTGCTAAACGAGAACCTGATGGCTTCAGGGCTCACCTATGTCGAGGATTCCACCGAAATATCCCGGGATGGTGGGGCCTTTGTGCCATTGGGTGCAGCGGGAAACCCGTCCATTGCCGGGTCGATGTTGACCTGGGACGAGAACACAATTGCCGAACTGGCCCATTTGGACACCATAATGGACAACGAGGCGGGGGATGGCGTCTATAACAGACTTGTGGTTCGGTTTGGCATTAAGAGTCCTGGCGAAGTCTTTAACAGCAATGCGCGCGGTATCAGGGCATCCAGTGAGTATGAAATTGCCTGCGGCGATGCCTCCTCGACTGGGTCGCCCGGTAGCGCTTTCACTATTGCCATTAATGAGCCGCGTATCTCGCTCAATAAAACCGGTTGGAATGTTGATGCTGGTCAGGATGAGTCGGATGCCAGCGATGTTGTCTATGGCGGCAGCGCAGATGATGTCGTATGGAAAATCGAAGTGGATAATGATGGAAAGACTTCTTCCGATGATATGTTCCTCCGAGATTATCTTGAAGGGAATATGATCCTTAATGACTATTGTCTTGTCACCCCGATTGATGATTATAGTGCCTGCGGAGTATTTACTCCCTTCGAGACCCCATCCAGTGATGAACAGATCGATATCGCTTCAATTCCATCAGATGAAACCAGTGTGTATTATATCAGGGCAACGGTGCAAAATGACTGTACCAACCAGGTCAATATCAGCGATGTAGAGTGGGGCTGTGTCGGTGAAGGCGGCCGTGGTGGCCTTACCTTTCCGTCGAAAAATAGTGATGACGCAACTCTCGTCGTGCAGCCTGTCATCGATGGCGGAGTTAATATCATCCAGAAAATTACCGGTCTCAACGGATCGGAATTTCCCGACACCAACGGTATTATTACCATTAAAATTACCAATGTTGGCGGCAGTGCCCGGAATCTGGTGCTTACCGATACCCTGCCTAACGGCTATGAGATAGATCCAACCTACATTGGTAGCACCAGTTATGCCACCGTGTCGAGTGTTGATACTTATGTTGGCAATATTGACACTGTCACCACAGATATTAGCAATCCAGCAGTTCCGATCTTCACTCTGAGCAGCAGCACCGGTGCCGCACCACAGGATAATCTATTACGATATGCAGATGTCGTGACCGTGGTTTTCAGGGTTGTGCAGGTGGGCAACCTGGATTCTACTCAGGATCCGGAGATCTTTTACGAAAGTGTTGGTAATAATCTTGACCCTACAGAGCTGGCCGACCAAAATAATAGAGTACAGCTGGATTTTACGGACACCTGCGGGACGGCATCAAGTGACACCCATGACCAGTTTTTTGGGCCAGAGACCCCTGATCTTGATATTTCCATCATGGTTCCCAGGGCCAGGATAGTAAACCAGGCCACCGATACAGAACTCATCAAGGTTTATGTTAGGAATAATGGTGATGTTACCGCAAGAAACGGCGTGCTTACAGTTACCGTCGGCCCGGGATGGAGCGGCTCCCTTCCCGACGGCTGCACCGGTTCACTGCCCGGGGATGTTACCTGTGAATTGGAGCCTATGGCTCAAAACGCCGGCGCTATCGTGAATTTTAATCTCACCGTGGACAATGAAATCAGTGAACTCTCTTTCCATGCCGAGGTGACCGGCAATATCCTCTATCAGGATGACACCGATACCGACGGCAATTATTCCCTGGACACTATACGGGCAAAGATTCTGGGCCTACGGATGAGCAAGACATTGGCCTCCTGCAGTGAGGCGGACAGTGTCGATCCAGATATTTGGGTGGGCGAGGACTGCACCTTCCTGCTTAATACTTCCTGGTTTGGTGGGGGATTAAATGAAGTTACCGAGATCGGTGTTACCGATACGGTTCCCAATGGCGAAGGGTATGTCAGCTATGCCGATACCGGCAGTGACACTATTGCCTCAGAAACGCTGGATCCCAGCAGCCCGGCCCAGTTTGGCACCAATGATACTCTTTTGTGGAATAATTTTAACGGAACCAACTCTATCAACACTGACGGTACGCTTGCTGTGTTTGAAAAAGAGATAATCATCCGCGCCCTCAACAGCCCGCTCAATACGGATGAGTCTCCCAATAACCATAATAGCAGCCATACCGATACTGCCAATGTCTCCTGTACTTTCCTCGACACCACCTATGATGATACTGTCATCGGCTTCCCACTTCTGGCTGATAGGAGGCAGACAGTTACCATCAAAACTCCGCTGCTATCGATAATCAAGCAGGGATGCAACTGGACCCAGCAGCAAGCCCCGGGTGACGGCGCTTGTGATTACCCGGCTGATTATGGAGTGTCCGCTACCGGTGATGGCGGTGACGTCTATATCTATCGGCTGGAGGTGAGTAATGCAACGGGCCGTGGTTATGCCTACGATCTGGTGGTGAACGATACGGTTCCGGCCAAGATGAACCTGCAGACATTTGCCGGTGACGGCCTGGATAATGACGGCGACACTGTAACTGATGCTGGTAACGAGGGTACTGATGCCGGTGGCGGGCTGGGTGCTACCCTCACCTTTGACGGGTCGGGCACCGATAATGGCCTGTTCGATGCACTGCCTCCAGACACTTCTGTCGTGATGTTTTATAAGACGATATCTGATATCACGGTCAATCCTAAAGAGGTGCTCACCAATACTGCCAAGATCACCTACTACGATTCCCTGCGCGGTGCCAGCGGCAGCCAGGCTGCCCCCCAGAGCATTTCCGGCATAGCTACCGGCGCCAGAAACTATGAGACGGAGCCCGAGGTAAGTAATAATGTGACGATCGATTCGGCGGTGTCAGATAAGTCGATTGTTACCACCTCGGCAGATTTAGATACAAGTGCGGATCTCTGGCTGGGTGAACGGGCGACCTTCCGGCTCCTGGTTACTCTGCCGGAAGGGACATCTGAATCACTTGTGGTGACCGATCTATTGCCCCTGGGGCTTGAGTTGATCGATAACGGCGATGGCACCCAGGATGTCAATGGCGCCATTGCCTATGGCGGCTCGGTGACTTGTGTAACTGATCCCCCCACCACGGTGCCGGCAACCGCTGCCTTGCCAACCAACGGTAATTCTCTGGAAATCAGTTGGGATTTTGGTAACTGCGCGGTGGATTCGCTTGGCAACGGCCGCACCGTAACCATTGACTATGTTGCCCAGGTGCGAAATATAGCGGCCAATATTGAGGGGTACACCATCACTAATAACGCTTTTTTCAGCCACAGTAATTCTGGTGGCGATATTGCGGTGGGGCAGATAACCGTCACCCTGCACGAACCACAGCTAACTCTGACCAAACGTGTTTTGCGTGGTGCTAATCCAATTTCTGATAGCACAGCCGCCACCCGCTTTGATGCTGGCGATCTGTTGACCATTGAATTAACCATTGCCAATAGCGGCAATGCACCAGCCTATGATCTGGTACTCACCGATCTGGTCAATGATAATAATATTTATTCTGGCAGTGATGGTGATGATGATGGTGGTGGTGTGGACACTTCCTCTGCCTATGGTGTGGGTACCCGGGATGTAGCGGTCTTTGACTGCGCGCAGTCCGCTGCCGACACCACAGCAACGCCGCCGGAACCTCCCCATACATTTACCTTTAATAATGGTGACGGTGACGGTGATGCCTCTGACGAAGCTGACGATTGTCTGGTCACCTTTGATGACTTTGATTTAGCGGCCGGTGACAGTCAGGTATTTGCCTTTACAATGACCACTGATAATGACCTGGTGATTAATAACCAAAACCTTAATGGCGCTAATAATGGCGGCCTTGACATTGGCTATATCAATGACAGTGACGTTGTCGGTGAGTCGCTGCCGAGGGACACGGCTGGTGATGAGGGTGAGGCCTATGAACGGAGCGGCACCAACGACCCGACCGTAGGTGACAGCCCCTATGAAGACAGCGACCGGTATGCCCTCTATACCCAGAGGCAACTCAGTCCGGGAATAACATTTATCGCCTCAAGTGATAGCAATACAACTCAAAATATCACCAATGGCAAGGTGGCAATAGGAGAGACCTATACCGCTGCCATGACCTTTTCCATACCCGAGGGGACAAGTCATGCGGTGACCCTGCGAGAGAGAAGTCGCCTCCGACTGGGCGGTACCAATCTTGGGGCGGCCAGTGTGGAATTGGTTTCTGCTCAACTTCAAAGAGACACTACGGCATTGAGCAGTACAAATAATCCAGGCATGATCAATGCCACAGGAGCCGGTGCAGGCGCAGATGTGCTTAGCCATATTGCAACTAGTTCTGACAGTAATTATCTCTATTTCAGCTTAGATCTTGGCGATGTTGTCAATACTGCGGCTGAAAATGGTACCGGTACCAGTGAGACCTATACACTTATTATTCAGGTGCGGGTTCGCAATACTACCGACAATTTTTCACCACGCAGCCTGCAAAGTGGGCCATCAATTTTGCGTTATGATGCCAAAGACCTGAGCCTTGGGTACCTCAGTGCTGGCGCCTTGACCCAGAGTATCGTTGAACCGGCCCTGACGGCCAGCAAGAGTACCGCTGACGCTGATGGTATTCTGGCCGCTGGCGAGACTGCTGCCTTCACGCTCAATGCCTGCAATAACGGTACGGCCCTTGCCTATAACGTGTCGGTAGAGGATGTTATCCCCGAAGGGATGCGTGATGCAGGCCTGACCATGACGGGTATTACTGTGAATGGTGGGGCTCCTGCCGTGGCACCGACCTATAGCTGGAACAGCGGCACTGGTAAAGCAACCTGGACGTTCAATTGGCTTGACTTTATCAACCCCGTGGCATCAGCCCCCAATAACTGCATAACCATTACCTATGAAGCTGACGCTGATGATGATGTCGAGGAGATGGCTGATCTCACTAACCGTTTTAGTGCCCTTATCTATTTCAGTCAGCCCGATAAGCCTTTCCCCGCATCGACTCGTAATTACCCGGCCTCTAGCGAGGCCACCGTTACCTTGATCAGCCCCGGCTTGCGCTGGAGACCGGATCATGAACAGACCACCCAGCCAGCTACCTCCATTGTTTTTGCTCATCAGCTCGAAGTCCAGCCAGGGGCCGGTGTTGGAAGCCTCTCCGTGACCATGGATTCATCTCAAGGAGTGATCTGGACTTTTTACGAAGACAGTAATGACAACGGCATACTTGATGGCCCTGATGTGGCACGTCCGTTTGTGGGCGGGGTTGCCACTTTTGTACCCACTTTCAATAGCCGCACCCTATTCCTGAAAGGGTATATTCCCTCAAATATCCCGCCTGAGTGGGTAGATACCACCACCCTGCAAGCCGTTTATACCGCCGGTGGTGATTCGTTCACTGCCCTGGTTACAGATGTTATCCGAGTGGGGGATCATGGCAGCGGTAAAATGAGATCCTCCAAGGAGGTAGCCATTGATGCCAATTGTGACGGCGATCTGTTGGACACAGGTGATGACGCGGTATTTGAGGAGCGAAAGGACCTGGAGCCCGGTCAGTGTGCAATCTATAGAATCCACTTTACCAATGAAGGTACTGGTGTACTAACCGATGTGTCGGTGCATGACAACACACCCAGCTATACAACCTACAAAAGTTCACCAGCGGCAACCGCTGCCAAGTATGAGACCACGCCGAGCGGTCTCGCCACCGGCGTGATCACGGCACCTGCGGATGGCGGAATCGGGGCGATTACCTGGCCCTATACCAATAACCCCGGCATGAACACCGGCGCCTCCGGCTCCGTTATCTATGAGGTGCAGGTGAATCAGTAACCAGGTAAAGGATAGAAATTTAGTAACTATTCAGCTGGGCTTGGGGGCGGAGTCGATTGCATCGTAACAAAGGTGCATTTACCACCTGACTTGGTGCAATCGACTCCGACCCCTGACTGGTGAAAACAGCCCCAAAAAAGGTATAGCTAAATAGTTACCGAAATTTAAACCTATAACTTACTATGAAAACAATTGGCGGTTGGATGAAAGATAACCAATTGAAATAAGAGCACTAGGACACCCATCACTAAAACATGCCTTGTTAATACGTCAATTTATGGGTGTCCCTATTCACCCTCTATTCACCTTGTAGTATGTTGCAGTAACTCCTTGTGTGGAGGTGTTTTTTAGGGTGCATATATCAACAGCAACATGACATACTGCAATAGAACATTCCCTCTCCCTATGAGGGAGAGGGCCAGGGTGAGGGTGACTTAAATCAACGACTTGTCTATTGATCCCCCTCTCCCCAAGGGGGAGAGGGTGTTAACGGGACAGCAGTGCTTATGGTTATATATATGTGACTAATTCAGCGCCCCCTGTTATCAGTGTACTTACCAGGGAGTGTGCGACGTTCTTCGCGGCGGGGGCGCCGCTCCTACGTAGAACCGGCCCCCGATACTGAATAATTACCCAGGCAGAAACAAAAACGCCACAACCCAAGGTTGTGGCGTTTTTGTAACCCGGCGGGTTTAGTCCAATTTAGAAGGGAATATCTATCGACAGTTTGCCGCTATGCAGATCATCGATCACCTGATCGAAGCTGTTGATCTGACTCACCCCTTGTAGGGAGTAGCTTGCCTGGAAAGAGGAGCCTTTCGGTAGCGCACCCGACTGTAGCGGAACATTTACCATCAGCTCCACTGTATGGGACTCAAACTCGGATACGCCGATACCGTCATAGATGTAGCTACCCTGGAAGCGGGTACCACTCACCGTGCGCAGGTTGGCTCCAACTTTGACTTGGGCGCGTAGTCCTTCGGTACCCACCGCCAGGCCGTTGACGGCGGTAATATCGGGGGCATCAAAATCCCACACCCCTTTAAGGCTTGCCAGTGGCCTAATGAGCAGTCCATCGTCGGTCTCGCGCAGGGTGTAACTCACGGTCGGTCCAAAGCTGAGACTACCCAGGGAGGCGGTCTGCTCACCAATACTAAAGCCGTTGTTGTCGATATAGGCCTTCTGCTTCTCTTCGAAGTAGTTGAACCCAGCCGATGGGGCGATATGCCAGCGGCCCTCGTCGAAGCTGCCGGTA
>JBEVXV010000172.1:0-5297 GCA_040505915.1 Sedimenticola sp.
CGGTGCAGGACATGTGACTCGCAGTGACGGTGCGTTATCCGCTGGTAATTTGGGTAATGGGCAAGTTGCCAGCGGTGGGGCATCTTCACTCTGTGACACCAGCCGTGCACCCTTGCAGCGAGATGACACTTTTGGTAGCGTGATAACTGACACTGAGATACAGTTAAGTCATATGAGGGGTGCTACAGCTCAACAGGCTAACGACGCACATGTACACAATATGGCGCAATCTCCCATTGCATGTGTGACCACATCTCCATCACGAGAAACAGCACATGATATTAGTAAGGTCCCTGGAACGAATGCTTCCCTTAGGGGTGTTGGTTCGCATTTGCCGAAAAGCGTTAATTCTATTAACAAAATAACCAATGACAGAACACAGCATGCGTCGATTCCGGGTACTGGTGTGGCAGGGATGCCTGGGTATGGGTTACCCGTACCATTTGCCCATGCAGGTATGAATCCTGTAATGGGACAAGTCTTAGGAACTAGGTATGACCCGGCGAATGCTGTCCCCGTGTTTGGTAATACACCACAAGGGATGTGCGGTTCGCCAGATGCTTATTCCGCAACACTATTAGATATTCATCGTGAGAACAGACGCATGGATATGTCTAGTACTACTGGTATATATAGTAATGTTAATGGTTGTGGTAGTGACACACAAGCGGTCTGTAATGACATGCCACCCGGCAGAGTCGCGCAACAAATATTGTCAAACATTAGTTATCCACACGCTAATGGCATAGCCAGCATGCCACGGACTTCATTGCGGCATGCATTACCTAATTCTAGTAATGGTTCGGGACTTGTGACTCACGACGACGGTGCTATATCCGCTGGTATTTTGGGATATCTTCCGGATGGAACTGTGCAAAGTTCCAGCGGTGGTACATCTGCGATGTGTGACGCCGGTCGTGGACCATTACAGCGGGGAAAGGTTTGTAGTAGCGTAACAACTGCTGTGTCTAGCGGTGCACAACATGTGACTAGCGCTGACGCGGCTGGGCGTCGATGTTCTGTGATGAACTCGACCACTGCACATCTCGGTGCGGGGGTGTCGAGTGCATACGCAGACGTCGTGATGAGTAACGCCAACGCTGCGACGTCGAGAGTCCCAGGTTGTAAGCCGCTGACAAGTACGTCGTGGTCTTCTTCTCAGCCCGTATCTAGTGCGGGTCGCATCCCTGTGCTATATCGCGGTAGGCCAAACGTTAGACATGAACGTCCTGCGATCTCTGACATGACAATGCGTAATGTTGATGGTGCAGCCAATGAGCAAGCGTCAGTTCATGATGACGTCACACACGAGAATGACGATGATGAGTTTTCTGAGTATGTGAGAAAGCCACCCATAAGGTACTATATCGGTGGCTTTAAACCCACAATTACCGAAAACAAACTTTACAATTATGTTACAAAACGCGGTCTATCAGTCACGACGGTGACCATTTTTCCTAACAAACGTAATCCGGACGCTGTTACCATACGGCTGAACGTTGAGCCAGATTCTCAGTGTCACCGAATTGAGGAACCGTATTTCTGGCCAAAGGGTATTACATGCAAACCATGGATGAATAGAACCCGCTATAGAAGGGGGAACAATTGTAGACTTTCTTCACGTGAAGAAAATCGGGTTCACGGCGGTGCAGCATTCTGTCGTCGTGGTAACAGTGTATTGCCGGATTATGTTCACGAATACAATCCGTACTTACTGCCGGAAAATGATGTGGATTAATCACGCATTCATAGCTACATGTACCTTGCTGAACCTTCGCAGTCTAATGTATGACAAACCCAAATCATTCATGGAGAGAAACCCATTTACCAAAATTATGACGTGGAATGCAACTGGAATTATGTCCAGCTGTTCATATTTGTGCGATGTATGGCAAAATGAGTCAATATATATATATGGGATATCAGAACATTGGTTGTACAATCACAACTTACATTTTCTTGACTGCATACACAGCAGCTACAAAAGTTATGCCAAAGCTGACGATGATCTGGGTTTGCCAGGCAGTAGACGCGTTGGGAAAGGAGGCGTGGCATTCTTCTGGCATGTCAAATTAGATGCGCAGATAACTCCAGTCCCCATTGAGGATGATAAGATTATTGGCATACGATACGAAGCCCGTCGTCGCGTTTATGTATATATATTTCAAGTGTACATACCGTGTAGTAACCACTCAATCAGAGTATTTAGAGAGTATCTCGATAAATTATTTGTTTTATATCACACATACAAAGACAATGGCCTAGTGTTATTCATTGGCGACTTCAATGCACACCTGCACGGGCGACATTTTGTTAAAGACCTGGACACTCGGGGAGTGGAGTTTGCACACTTCCTTAATAACAATAACCTGGTGTCACTAAATACGTCAGAGTCGTGTGTTGGTGCTGATTCCACTTTTGTCACATACGACGGTATGCATCGTTCACTAATTGACCATATTGTTATGACAAATGATCGCGCTGATACGGTAACGAAATGTGAAATCATGGACGACAGTGTTCTGAACGTATCTCGGCATCGGCCTATAGTGTGTACGTTTAAAATACTGGCTTGCGATTCCAGTGATCATATTCCTCGTGTTGATGTTATACCACGGATTAATTGGAAAAAGGCCCAAAAAGAACATATCGACTACTACCAACGTGGACTATCGAACCGCCTGCCATCACTAATCTCTGAACTCAACCTACCACCACATACTACAGCAGACCTAGATACAATGTATGATAAAGTAGTTGACAGCATGTGTGAGTGTAGTGACGCGTTTGTGCCAAAATCTAAATTTAGAAGTTTCTTGAAACCATACTGGAATTCAGAACTTACAGACCTTCATCGCAATATGAAAGTTAAACGCCGCGAATGGATGGCTTGTGGAAGACCTAGGGGTGGCGAACACTTATCCTACTCTGAATACAAGGATGCAAAACGCAAATTTAGATATTGCCACAGATTGTGCACAGAAGCGTACTGTGACCGACTAGACGCAGAAATCGACAAAACAGCAGAAATGGATTCAAATCAATTCTGGAAATTAATTAGAAGGCGCCGAAAAACAACAATGGAAGCTGGCAGTGAAATAAAGTTTGACGGCGAGACTGTTCGGGATGCTTCTTCAATCGTTAAGTGACGGGGGACATATTTCAGACTCTTGTACACCCCTAGCGACACACACAGCGCTGACAATATTGCTGATCAGACATTAATTAATGAAGCTAATAACCTTAAGAACACGCAACATACAACAACCCCGCATACTCGTATAACAATCGAAGAAGTGACATGTGCTCTAAAATCATGCAAAACGGGGAAAGCATGCGGCGATGACTCGATTTATTACGAACACGTAATGTACAGCGGTCAGAATTTCCTTACAATACTCTGCGACTTGTATACTCATATGCTAAACTTATCTTACGTGCCAACGAAAATGAAGCGAGGAATGATTGTAACCCGGCACAAAGGCGGAAAGAAACGCAAGGACGATCCAGACAATTATCGAGCGATTACTCTCACCTCTACTATATTAAAACTACTGGAACGAATACTGTACACCAGATTGGATAAAGAAACGACAACAAAAATTTCGGATCAACAAGGGGGTTTCCAAAAAGGAATATGCGTCAATATGACGTCATTTCTTCTCAGAGAGACGGTACTATATGCAACAGAACAGTCCAGCAAACTTTACACGTGTTTTTTGGATGTCCGAAAAGCCTTTGACAAGGTATGGCATGATGGACTTTTTGTCAAACTACACCGATTTGGAGTTCATCCATCACTATTAAAACTCTTCATAAATATGTATACCGACATGAACAGCTATGTTTTGTACAAGGGACACAAGTCGGAAACATTCCCGATCAGACAAGGAACCCGACAAGGCGGTGTTACCTCCCCTTTCTTCTACATCCTGTATATAGATGCACTTCTCAAAAACCTTGAACAAAGTAACAACGGAGGTGTCATTTACCAGTCGAGTGTCTCCTGTCCTACGGTAGCTGATGATATGGTTCTCATCTCATTCTCCAAAACTGGACTCAGTAACTTAATGGACATGTGTTATGAATATTCCCAACAATGGAGATACGAATTCAATGCATCAAAATGTTCCGTGGTCGTATTCAACGAATCAGAAAACGATTACCTGACCAGTAACAGACAATGGCATCTCGGCAACGCCACCGTTGAGGAATCCCGGAACTACACTCACCTGGGTATTTCAATCGGAGTCAATATGTCACTAGATACAAATATAAAAGAAGCCGTCAGAAAACTGAAAGGGTCCTTTTTAGGCATAGTCAATAGCGGCGTTCATGAGCACGGCCTGCATCCATTAACATCCAAAAAGATTTACAAGTCAGTGGTCCTCCCCAGAGCACTATATGGATGCGAGCTTTGGAATAACTTGTCACTAACAGATGTCGAATCAATTGAACGCGCACACCGATTCTGCGTCAAATACATCCAGGGCTTAGCAGAACGAACAAAAACAGCAGTGGCATTCAGTTTGCTTGGTATGAGCACAATCGAATCAGAAATAGACGCGATCAAACTCCGGTTTCTGGGTCAACTCTGCCATCTCTCGTGTGACTCACGAATTAAGAACATCTTCTTAAACAGACTGACCAATTACGATAGCAATCCAGGCGAAGCTCTAGGATTTATACCTGACATACACCGTGTTCTACGGAAATATTTGCTAACACACGTGTTGCATTCCTACAGTGAAAGTGGAATTTTTGTTTCAAAATATGCATGGAAAAGTCAAGTTAGTGCAAAAATCCACGAACGCGAAACAAACAACTGGCGTTCCAACGTCGCTCGTGACGCCGGTCTTAACACGTTTGCGCTTATTCAGACCACACGCTCACCGTGCAAATTCTGGAAGGTCAGTGCCGCTAACAGAAATCATTTACCCCAGTGCCGAGTGGCTGTGAAACTGTTGGGAAGACTGTTTTCCATGCGATACCGTGTAGTGTGTGGCAAATGTGGCATCAGCACCAACCAGTTCATTGTGCATGCGCTATATGAGTGTAGCGAGTCTGAACCTCTTAAGATTCAGTTCTGGCGCAAGGTCATAACAGTGTGCGGTGACCGATTACTTGATCAGTTTACTGACCTCGATTTAGAGTCGCAACTGGCTGTTCTGTTTGGAGCGGACGACCTGTTAGGATGCAATGACGCGTCAAAGGAAGAGCAGTTCTGGAAGCTGTCTGTCTCCTTCCTTCATAGAGTTGGCAGCTTCTTTGGTATTGGCTAGGCCATACAAAATTAA
>JBEVXV010000173.1:0-6026 GCA_040505915.1 Sedimenticola sp.
GAATACATCCTGCTGCTGTACGTTCTGAAAAGGCATCACTGCACCCCATCTGAAAGTTTATCCATCTGCACTGGGTTATTGAGAAGTTACTAGATCCCCCTCACCCCAACTCTCTCCCCAAAGGGGGGAGGGAGTTAACGGGACAGCAGTGATGTGATATTCATTAGGGCACGCCCGTTATAGACGGATAGCTGGGGAGGAAGTAGATGGTTAAAGATTTCAAACGGCACCTACAGCAGCAGTTAGAGAGTATCCATCGTGCCGGGCTCTATAAGGATGAACGTATTCTCACCTCTCCACAGGGAAGCCATGTGGATGTGCCTGATCACCCCCAGGTGATCAATCTCTGTGCTAATAATTACCTCGGACTGGCTCAGCACCCAGAGGTGGCAGAGGCGGCGCGCCGTGGACTTGATGAGTGGGGTTATGGCCTCGCCTCGGTGCGCTTTATCTGCGGTACCCAATCGATTCACAAAACCTTGGAGGCTAGGTTGAGTGAGTTTCTCGGCAGAGAAGATACTATTCTCTACCCCTCCTGTTTCGACGCTAATGGCGGTCTTTTCGAGACGCTGCTGGGAGCGGAGGATGCGGTGATCTCCGATGAGCTGAATCACGCCTCTATAATCGATGGTATTCGGCTGTGCAAGGCCAAGCGTTATCGTTACGGCAATAGCGACATGGATGATTTAGAGGTGCAGCTACAAGCGGCGGATGCTGCGGGTGCTCGCTTCAAACTGATCTCTACCGATGGCGTATTCTCCATGGATGGCAGCATGGCCCCGCTCGGCCGTATCTGTGATCTGGCAGAGCGCTACAACGCCCTGGTTCACTTTGATGACAGTCATGCGGTCGGTTTTATCGGAAAGCGCGGGCGTGGCACTCATGAGCAGTGCGGTTGCATGGAGCGGGTAGATATCACCACCGGCACACTCGGCAAGGCACTGGGTGGGGCCAGTGGCGGATACACCAGTGGCCACCATGAAATTATAGCGCTGTTGCGTCAGCGCTCACGCCCCTATCTCTTCTCCAATACAGTAGCACCGCCGGTGGTGGCGGGGGCGATCAAGGCGCTGGAGTTGCTGGGTCGTTCCACCGAACTACATGATCGTCTTGAGGAGAGTACCCGCTTCTTCCGCCAGGGAATGGTTGAGCGTGGCTTTGATATTCTTCCCGGTAGCCACCCCATCTGCCCCATTATGTTCTACGATGCGCCCCGTGCAGTGGAGTTTGCCGCCCGCATGTTGGATAAGGGGGTCTACGTTGTTGCCTTCTCCTATCCGGTGGTCCCTGATGGAAAGGCGCGTATTCGTACTCAGATCTCCGCCGCCCATACCACCGAAGAGCTAAAATTTTCCATGGAGTGTTTTAGTGAGGTAAAGAGGGAGATGGGGCTCTGATTGTAACTATTCAGCTATACCTGTTTTGGGGGTGTTTTTACCAGGAGTCGAGCATATTTTATGCCGTGCGTCCCTGTAGGAGCGCTTTCTCGAAGCGCGATGGATAGTTGCACCAGGGTGGTTGTTTCATCGCGGTCCGAGAGACCACTCCTACAATAAGATCGGGGCCCGGTACTGAATAGCTACACTATTTTTTCCAAGGAAGCTGGCCAGTACGCCTAATTATCTCTTCGGTACGGACAGTCGGCTCAGGGTGAATAGCAGTGCCGCCGCCACAACCACCGAGGGTCCCGCAGGAGTATCCCAATACCAGGAACCGGCTAAGCCGAGGAGCACGGCAACTGCGCCAGTGGCTGCTGCCGCTATCGCCATCTGTTCCGGTGTGCTGCTGAAGCGGCGTGCGGTTGCCGCTGGGATAATCATCATTGAGGTGATCAGTAGTACACCCACAATCTTCATCGATACCGCAATAACCAGGGCGATCATTAACATAAAGACCAGCCGAGTCTGTGTTACCGCCACCCCCTCCACCCGGGCCAACTCTTCATCTACCGTCAGTGCCAGTAGTGGACGCCAGATCAGCATTAGTAGCATCAGTGCCATCGCGCCACCACCCCAGACCCACAGCAGGTCGGTGGTGGTGACGGCAAGGATATCGCCGAACAGATAGCCCATCAGATCGACCCGTACATTCTCCTGAAAAGCCATCACCACCAGGCCGAGGGAGAGGGCGCTGTGGGCGAGGATGCCGAGTAGGGTATCGGATGCCAGCTGCCGATTGTTCTGGAGGCTGAGCAGCAGCAGGGCGATGGTAACCGCGACCACTACCACTGCCAGGTTGAGATTGATGCCGAGAAGAAAGCCGAGGGCGACACCGAGGAGGGCGGAGTGGGCCAGAGTATCACCAAAATAGGCCATGCGACGCCAGACGACAAAGACCCCCAGCGGTCCGGCCACCAGTGCTACTCCGAGACCAGCGGCGAGGGCGTGTAGCATGAAATCATCCATGGTCGTGCTCCCCTTTGGATTCGACCACGTTGCCGTGGATATCGTGAGTGTGGTCGTGATGGTGGGTATAGACCGCCAGCTTTGAGGTTGCGTGAGCGCCGAACAGCTCCAGGTAGGCGGGGTGGCGGCTGACCGCTTCCGGGTGGCCGCAGCAGCAGACGTGACGGTTGATGCAGATCACCCGATCGGTGGCGGCCATCACCAGATGCAGATCGTGGGAGATCATCAGTACACCGCAGCCGCGCTCTTCGCTAATGCGGCCAATCAGACGGTAGAGTTCATTCTGGCCGGTGACATCCACTCCCTGTGCTGGCTCATCGAGCACCAATAGGTCGGGGTTACGCAGCAGGGCGCGAACCAGTAGCGCACGTTGATGTTCACCCCCTGAGAGCGCCTGCATCGGGCGGGTCAGTAGATGGTTGATATTCAATTGGTCGGCAAGCTGCCCAATCTGCTGTTTGTTGACATCAGCCGACAGGGTGAGAAATCGATTGACGGTTAGGGGTAGGTTTTCAGGTAGTGTCAGGCGCTGGGGCATGTAACCAATCTTTAGCCCCGGCTTACGTATCACCCGTCCACGGTCTGGTGATAACAGCCCAAGCATAATTCTTACCAGCGTGGTTTTACCGGCGCCGTTGGGGCCGATCAGGGTGACAATCTCACCGCTATGCACCTCCAGATCCACCGTTTTCAGCACCTCTTTGCCACTGAGGCGGATGGCGATGCCTTCGGCTTTGATCAAGGCTGACTGCGGCTTGCTCACTTACCCCTCCCACTGTCGCACTGGGCGCAGACCCCTGCCACTTCAACAGTCTGTCTGTCGATGTGAAACCCGAGGCGCTGGGCATCTTTGCTGATGGCGTCGTCGATGATGGTGCCATTCACCTCGGCCGCCTCTCCGCACTGGTCACAGATAAAGAATCGGGCGCTGTGGTCGGCACCGGGGTGGCTGCAGCCGATGTAAGCGTTGAGCGAGGCGATACGGTGGATCAGGCCGTGTTCTATTAGAAAATCGAGGGTGCGGTAGATGGTGGGGGGGGCGGCCTTTCTGCCATCAACGCTGATCTGCTCCAGCAGGGCGTAGGCCCCTACCGGCCGGTGACTTGCCCAGACCAGTTCAAGCACCCGTCGCCGTAGTTCGGTCAGCCTCAGGCGGTGTCTGCTACAGTAACTCTCTGCACCGGCCAGCGCCGCCGTCACGCAGCGGTGGTGGTCGTGGTGTGGTTCGTGAAAGCACCCCTTCACTCTATTAGCTGCCATTGATCACTCCTGCTGATAAATATTTTCTTTAGTGGTAGGCACAAAATAATCCTGTCATCTGGTGTAGGAGCGAATTTGTTCGCGATCAACAGACCGCGGAGCTGATCGCGAATAAATTCGCTCCTACGGAACCTCTTGCGCGGGTAAAAACAGCCTCGTAACAGGGGCCACTGAATAGTTACATATGCTCTTTTAGCGGCCAAGGCAGTTAACCAGTGCATCGGCCAGATTTTCCATTAACTCGAAATAGGCATCGGGACCGGCAGTCAGGTCGCTCCCCAGTGGATCGAGCAGGCCGCTCTTTGCTTCAGTGCCGTCCACCAATGTATGGATCAGTTTAGGTTTGAATTGAGGCTCACTGAAGAGGCAGCGAGCCCCCTGCTCATCGATTCTCTTGCGTAGCTGATGGAGACGCTTGGCCCCTGGCATGCGATCAGGGGTCAGTGTGACAGAACCGATAGCATTAAGGCCGTAGTGTTTTTCAAAGGCTTGGTAGGCGTCGTGGAATACGATATAGGGCTGCTTGCCCACCGCCGATAGGCGCTGTGCAAGGGTTGCATCCAGTTGCCGGATACGCTGTCGTAGATGCTCTGCATTGTTACGGTAGTGTTCGGCATTATCGGGGTCGATGGTGCTCAGTTCGTGTTCGATCAGTGTAACTATCACCACGCCATTGTCTGGTGAGAGCCAGATATGGGGGTCTCCCTCGTGGTGGTGCCTGAGTTCCGCCTGGTCATGGTCAGCATCATTGTCACCATTGTCGGGTCTATCTTCATCTGTCGTCTCACTCTTCCATACCCCCGCTCTCCGTGACGGTGGAATCCTGATGCCCTCAGCCGCCAATAGTTCCACCACCCGTCCATCAACGGTGGATAGGATCGATTTCAGTGGACTCTCCAGGCTCTCTCCCACCCAGAAGATCAATGCCGCACGGTTTAACTTACGCGCACTTGAGGGGCGCAGGGTGAAGCTGTGGGGGGAGTCACCGCCACGGATCAGCAGTTCAGGTTCGCCTACACCTGCCATAACTCCAGCGACCAGAGAGTGGATTGGTCCGATGCTGGCTAGGACATTCGGTGCCGCCGCTTGAAGCGAATTGCTCAGCAGTAGCAGTATCAGTGCCAGGAGGCTCAGGGGGCGGGCGCCGGGTGGTGGAGACATCTTTTGCTCATTTAAATGGGGAGTGAGGTAGGTAATGTTATACTATAACGTAATTACGAATATCTGCCCAAAGAGATTCTTCTTCTTGGGCTCTCCACGGGTATCTCTCCTGCCGCTATGGTGGGTTGTGTAAAGCTGTGTAATAATGCGCCGCCTTTGATCTCTGCAAACGCTTTCGCGTCTGCTCAGTAGCCCACAAGCATCCTCGCTCACCCTATTTCGGAACAAATTGTGATCTCAACAGCTAATATCACCATGCAATTTGGGGCCAAGCCCCTGTTTGAAAACATATCTGTCAAATTTGGCAACGGCAACCGCTATGGCCTGATTGGTGCCAACGGCTGTGGTAAGTCGACTTTGATGAAAATTATGGGCGGTGATCTGGAGCCGACCGCTGGCAATATCTCTGTCGATCCTAACGAGCGGCTGGGCAAGCTGCGCCAGGACCAGTTCGCCTATGAAGAGTCTACGGTGCTGGATACCGTCATCATGGGCCATGAGGCGCTGTGGGAGATAAAGCAGGAGCGTGACCGCATCTACTCGCTAGCGGAGATGAGCGAAGAGGAGGGGATGAAGGTGGCCGAGTTGGAGGTGGAGTTTGCCGAGCTCGATGGCTATACCGCCGAGTCCCGTGCGGGTGAACTGCTGCTGGGGCTGGAAATTCCACTGGAGCAGCACACCGGCCCGATGAGTGCCGTGGCCCCCGGCTGGAAATTGCGTGTGCTCTTGGCCCAGGCGCTGTTCGCCGAGCCGGACATCATGCTTCTCGACGAGCCCACCAATAACCTCGACATCAACACCATCCGTTGGCTGGAGGATGTGCTAAACGAGCGCAACTCGACCATGATTATCATCTCCCATGACCGCCACTTCCTGAACAGCGTCTGCACCCATATGGCCGACCTGGATTATGGTGAACTGCGTGTCTACCCAGGCAACTACGATGAGTACATGACGGCGGCCAGTCAGGTTCGCGAGCAACAGCTCTCCAGCAACGCCAAGAAGAAGGCACAGATTGCTGAGTTGCAGACTTTCGTTAGCCGCTTCTCCGCCAATGCATCAAAAGCCAAACAGGCGACATCCCGTGCCAGGCAGATTGAAAAAATCAAGCTCGATGAGATTAAACCCTCCAGTCGTCAGAACCCCTTTATCCGCTTCGAGCAGGAGAAGAAGCTCTACCGTCTGGCGTTGGAGTTTGAA
>JBEVXV010000173.1:6126-10153 GCA_040505915.1 Sedimenticola sp.
CGAATGATCTTTGGCAAGATCATGATGCACAAGCCCAATGTACTGGTGATGGACGAGCCGACCAACCATCTCGATATGGAGTCCATCGAATCGCTCAATACGGCGCTGGAGAGCTATCCGGGTACAATAATATTTGTCAGCCACGATCGTGAGATCGTCTCTTCACTGGCGACCCGGATTATCGAACTCACCCCCGAGGGTGTGGTGACCTTCGGTGGTCGCTATGAGGAGTACCTGCGTAGCCAGAGGATGGGGTGATCTTACCCGTGTTTGCTGAGGACCGGGCGACGTTCATCGCGAACAAGTTTGCTCCTAGTGTTTCTTGCTCCCCGTAGGAGCAGCGCCCTCGCCGCGATGAACGTTGCGCAGCCCCTACAGGAGATCTCTCCCGCTAGTGGCTCTACTCAGCCGCTAAAGTTTGCACCGGCAAAATCCCAGTTGACGATACCCCAGACCGCTTCCAGGTACTTGGGTCGGGCGTTACGATAGTCGATGTAGTAGGCGTGCTCCCACACATCGATGGTCAGCAGCGGTGTCTTTCCATCGGTCATTGGGTTGGCTGCATTGGAGGTGTTGACGATTTCGACGCTGCCATCACTGTTTTTGACCAGCCAAGTCCAACCAGAGCCGAAGTTGCCGGCGGCAGAGGCAGCAAACTTTGTTTTGAACGCATCGAAAGAGCCAAAAGCGCGATTGATGGCATCAGCCAAGGCACCACTGGGTGCTCCACCGCCATTGGGGCTGAGCCCATTCCAGTAGAAGGTGTGGTTCCATATCTGGGCTGCATTGTTGAAGATGCCGCCGGAGGCCTTCATTACGATCTCATCCAGAGAGGCGTTCTCAAACTCACTGCCGGTGACCAGATTATTGAGATTGGTGACGTAGGTCTGGTGATGTTTGCCGTAGTGAAATTCCAGGGTCTCCTGAGAGATGGTGGGTTCCAGGGCGTTCATTTCGTAGGGTAAGGTGGGTAATTGATGTGCCATCTTCTCTATTCTCCTTAAATCCAAATTATCTACTTAGCCGATAAAACCAAGTGTAATGCTTGGTAAATAGTCTAGGGTGTGAAATTAGATAATGCAAGACGGGTTGTAACGATTCAGCAGGGTTTGGGATCGACTCCGATCCCTGGTGAAAATAGCCACAAAATCAGGTGTAGCTGAATAGTTACAAAAGATCTTTCTATCAACTATCAAGCATACTGTAGACCATCTTTGGCGATGACACCGGTGAATACGGGTCACTGAGTGGTATAGGCCTCACGGTCGATTAGCACTTCGCTCTTTTCTTGTGCCTGGATTCTGCTGACGGGTAGAGTCTCTCCTTCCCTCCAGCGGCGGACTGCCGCCGCTTTCCCTGTGCCACTGACCAGAAAGATCAGCTGCCGACAGTTGCTTAGGGTCTCGCTGCTCAAACTGACTCGGTCGGCCGGTGGCTTGGGCGCCTGGTGGACGGCAATGACTCTGCTGTCTGCCTGCTCCTCTTGGCCTGGAAAGAGACTGGCGGTATGGCCATCTTCACCGATCCCCAGTAGCACCAGGTCAAAGGGCAGGGCATTGTCAATTATGTTGCGGTACAGCTCGGCACCCTTTTCTGTACCTAATTCAGCGGGGATGGGGTGGATCTGATCGGCTGGGATAGAGACTTTGCTGAGTAGTGCTTCGTCGGCCATGCGGCTGTTTCTCTGCGGATGGTCGGTGGGCAGGCAGCGCTCATCGCCAAAGTAGATGTGCCACTGTTTCCAGTCAGCATCGCGGGTAGCGAGTCGGGTATAGGCGGCAGCGGGGGTGCTACCGCCGGCCAGTACCAAGCTGAAGCAGCCTCGCTCGGCGATGGCGTTCTGGGCAATCTCTCTTATCCGCTCAGCTGCGGTACGGGCAATCTCTTGCGCATCTTCAAGGCAGGTCCAGCGCAGTATTGTGCAGTTGCTCATGGTTTATTTAGATACTCTTGTTCTACTCCGGGTCGAGGTTGTGGCGCCAGCGCTGTTCTGCCTTCTCGAACAGTCGTCGGCTCTCTTCCGGTCCCCAGCTTCCCGCCGGGTAGGTGGAGATGTAATCACGCTCGGTGGACCAGGTACGAAGAACCGGGTCTACCACACGCCAAGCGTACTCCACCTCGTCGTAGCGCAGAAAGAGGGAGCGATCACCCTGGATGACGTCTAGCAACAGCTCTTCGTAGGCGTCGTTGAGAACTTCATCTCCCTGTCTCAAGCTGGCATCGAGGCTGGTCTGCCGGGTCTGCATCTCCAGCCCCGGCTCTTTGACGGTTATCTCCATGCGCAGGCACTCACAGGGCTGGATACCGAGTAGCACCCAGTTCTGTTTTATGCGCTCCACCTGGGTATCGCGGAAAAACTGCTGGGGCGGGTGACGGAAGCAGATGGAGATAAGCGACTGCCCCTCCGCCATGCGCTTGCCGGTACGCAGATAGATGGGAACATCACGCCAACGCCAGTTATCAATATAGAGTTTGAGGGCGGCGTAGGTTTCGGTGACGCTCTCTTTCGGTATGTTCTCCTCTTGCAGATAGCCTGCTACCTGCTGTTCGCCAATCGTGCCTTCACTGTACTGAGCCCGAAAGGCGTGGGCATGCACTGCGTCGGGGGGGATGGGACGCACCGATTTCAGTACCTTTACCTTCTCATCACGTAGCTCCTCCGCCCCCATGGAGACGGGGGGTTCCATGGTTACCAGTGTCAGCAGTTGCAGCAGGTGACTCTGAATCATGTCGCGCATGGCACCTGCGCTATTGTAGAACTGGCCTCTGCTGCCAACGCCGAGTGTTTCGGAGTGGGTGATCTGGATATGGTCAATGTAGTTACGGTTCCACAACGGCTCCATCATGGTATTGGCAAAGCGGAACACCAGAACATTCTGCACGGTGCTCTTTCCCAGGTAGTGGTCAATGCGGAAGATCTGCTCCTCCTCCAGGCACTTTCGAAGTCGCCGCTGTAGTCCCTGGGCGCTCTCCAGGTCGTAGCCAAAGGGTTTTTCGATAACCACCCGCTTCCAACCACGGCTCTCATTCAGAAGATCCGCGTCATGCAGTCGTTCCACCGCGCTGCCGAATTCGGCAGGTGCGATCGCCATGTAGTAGGCGATGTTCTCAGATGCGGTCTCTGTTTTGCTTAGATAGCTGCTGAGCCCGCTGTACATCTCGGGATCAGTGAGGTCACCTTTGAAGTAGTCGAGGCGTTGGGCAAAGCGCTGAAAAACGGTCTCATTCAGTTCTCCTCGGGCCTTCTCTGTTACCCACTGGCACACTTCATTAATAGTCTGTTCACGACTCCAGGGGCGGCGCCCCAGTAGCAGGATGCGAGTATTGGCAGAGAGTTTTTCAGCGCACTCCAGATGATAGAGTGCGGGCATCAGTTTGATTCGCGACAGGTTGCCTGTGGCGCCAAAGATGACGTAGGTGCAGTCAGAATTCATAGATCATCTCCCTTTTTTGTCCAGTCGGTGTGGAAGAACTCCCCCCGTGGCCGGTCGATTCGCTCATAAGTGTGGGCACCAAAATAGTCCCGCTGGGCCTGGAGTAGATTGGCGGGCAGTTGACCGCGGCGGTAGCCATCGAAGAAGGCGAGGGCGGCGCTGAAAGCGGGTAGGGGTATACCGAGTTCGATGCCGAGTGTGGTCGCTTTTCGCCACCCTGTTTCGGCGGCCTTGATTGCGTCGTTAAAGAAGGGGTCCAGCAGCAGGTTGTCGAGATCTGGCTTATTGTTGAATGCCGCTTTGATGTTACCGAGGAAGCGGCTGCGGATGATACAGCCACCTCGCCACATCAGGGCAATATCACCATAGTGCAGGTTCCAGTCGTACTCTGCGGCGGCTTCACGCATCAGCATATAGCCTTGGGTATAGGAGATGATCTTTGACGCATAGAGCGCGTCGCGAATAGCGTTGAGCGCATTTTTGATATCGCCGTTAAAGGGCGGGGTCGCTGTGCCGAGTAGTGTCTCGGCATGAAGCCGTTCATCTTTTAGAGAGGAGAGGCAGCGGGCAAATACGGCTTCGCCGATCAGTGT
>JBEVXV010000174.1:0-2532 GCA_040505915.1 Sedimenticola sp.
CTTGCCTCTATCCATGAAACAATGGAGGCTCTTCATGAGGTTGGCGCGGTTGATAAGCGGACCATGCGCGAGTTTGATGATGCCTGCCTTACCCCTGTGCAGGCGTTGTCACCGGAAGAAATCCGAGAATTGCGCAAGCGTGAGCACCTTTCACAACCTGTTTTTGCCCGTTATCTGAACGTCAGTAAGAATCTTATCTCGGATTGGGAGCGAGGCGCCAGGAAGCCTGGAGGTCCTGCTTTGCGGCTGCTGACTATTGTCAAGAAGAGCGGTATTCAGGCAATCGCCTGAAAAGCTCAATGTCGGGGGGTCAGGCTTTCCTTGTTGTTGTTATTGGGCAATGAACAGGGGGCCTTCGGCTACCGGATGCTGAGCGTTTGGTAGTGATTGGGTATGCCCCCCTTATATGGCTGGCATTACGCTTCAAGGCTGGGGTACGTGATCTGCAGGAACCTTAGGCCAACTGTTTTTTGCCACGGAAACACGCGGAAGGCACGGAAAGGATTGATGGTAATGATTGTCATTCGTCTTGTGGTCGTAGGTACCCTGTTCGGTGATTCAAGAAGTCGCGGGGATGGTAGCGGCCTGACTAGGTCAGACTTATATTTTCAGCATCATTGAGGTGCTGCAGTGCGCAAATTAGTGGTATCTGATGGATAATCTCTTTTATTGGTTTTTTAAACGGATCTGATTGTTTGTATCGCCTGATAGCCTGCTCCTGGTCTGGTTCGGAGTAGGCTTTTTGCTTTTCTGGCTTGGGAAAATGGTTTGGGCTCGATGGTTGTTGGGTTCGCTATTGGCTGTGTTGCTGGTGAGTCTTGGCCGATCCACTCCCCTGCGCCTGCCGGGCGTAGCGAAGTAGCCAATCATTGAGTGCGGGTTTTCCGCAGTCAAAATCTTCAAGTCGTTGTTGTGGGCTCAGCGGCTGCGGAGCTTGCAAGCTCATTGGGTCTCCCAGGGTACTGGCCTGGAAAACAGGTCTCGCACTCCTTCGTTGTCTTGCGCCGGGCGGTCCAGAAGATCCATCAGAGCTTGGTACTGGCTGCCTGATACCATGAACAGACGTTGGTCGAGCAGGGTTTGCTCGGCTGGTGTAGAGAAAAAGCAGGCTGAGCCATAGGGTATCTTGTGTTACAGTAATGTTCATTGTAGTAATGCGGGTTGCTGAGGCTGTCGATGGAATTCTATAATCGAGAGAAAGAGCTTGAAAAGCTGAGAGAGATTGAGCGACGTTCCAGCTCATCCTCCCAGATGACCATCGTGGTGGGGCGTCGGCGTATCGGAAAGACCGCACTGATTCGTGAGGCATTTGAAGAGCAGGTTTATCTGTTTGTCTCTCGAAAGAGTGAGGCCCTGCTTTGTGGTGAGTTTGTTTCACTGATTGAAAACCAGCTCGCTATTAAATTGTTTGGTACTTTTACCTCTTTCTCAGTGCTGTTTGAGAATCTGATGGAGATCTCTACAACACGCCCATTTACCTTGGTGATGGATGAGTTTCAGGAGTTTCTCCATATTAATCCCTCCCTCTATGCCGATATGCAGAATGTTTGGGATCGTTACAAAGATCGATCTCAGATGAATCTCATTCTGAGTGGTTCGATCTACTCGCTGATGAAAAAAATCTTTGAGGATCGTAAAGAGCCACTCTTTGGTCGCGCGACCAGCAAGATTCATCTTAAGCCGTTCAATGTATTGACGCTAAAAGAGATTTTGGAGCAGGTCTATCCCGATTTCAGTAATGAGGATCTGTTGCGCTTCTATATGTTGACCGGTGGAGTTGCGAAATATGTTGAGATATTCGTCGACCATAAGGCATTTACCCGTGATCAGCAGTTATCGTTGATCTTTGATGAGTATTCACTCTTTCTGGATGAGGGCAAGAACCTGCTGATTGAGGAGTTTGGCAAGGAGTACACCACCTATTTCTCCATACTTTCACTGATTGCCTCCTCGAAAACAGCAAGATCAGAGATAGAGGGGGTGTTGGAGAAAAATATTGGTGGGTTTTTAGATCGACTGGAGTTTGAGTACAGCGTGATCCGCAAAGTGCGTCCGATCTCTGCGAAGGAGGGTGGGAGAGTGGTCAAGTATGAGTTGATTGATAACTTCCTAAACTTCTGGTTCCGTTTTATATACAAGCAGAGAAGTGCGATTGAGATCGGTAATTACGGTTATGTCAGAGAGATTGTAGAGAGAGACTTCGCCACTTTTAGCGGAAAATTCCTTGAACGCTATTTTCATCAGCAGCTCGCCCTGAGCGGTGACTACTCAGAGATCGGCAGCTATTGGGAGCGGGGAAACCGGAATGAGATTGATATCGTAGCATTGAACCAGAGAGAGAAACAGTTGTTGATTGCTGAGGTCAAGCTCAATCCGGAACGGATTAACCTGGAGCAACTGCGACAGAAATCCAGTAAGTTGCTTGCAAAATATCCTAGGTATAGTGTCCAGTTTGCCGGGTTGTCTTTGGCGGATCTATAGACGTGGGCTGAGGGGGCAGGCTTTCCTTGTTGTGGTTATTTGAGTAGCAAG
>JBEVXV010000175.1:0-20194 GCA_040505915.1 Sedimenticola sp.
CCTGTCAAACGCATGAACGACGAGTTTGTACATGTCACGGGGAAATACCAATGACTCATAGTGGCCTCTTGTTATCGATACGTTAACACAGAGGAAATTGACGTCTGCTATTAACGGTCGTACGCCAGTATCGGTTTTTTGACTCCCGCTATTTACTATATACATATAGTAAGTAAGTGTTCTATAGCGCTGCTACTTACTACTATTGGTGTAGCTCTGTCATTTATTCACCGATTTTGATAAGATAACGTGCAACATGTCCGGAATGATGTGTACCAGCATTAGCGAGGGGGGGGGTGGACAGGGGGCTCCTCATCTCCCACCTTCCACTCTCACCTTCCACCCCCTACCTCCCTATACCACCCCCTCCTCTCCCACATTCCACCCCCTATCTCCCTCTACCACCCCCCTGCCTCCCTCTATCACCCCGCTACCTCCCTCTACCACCCCGCTACCTCCATCTACCACCCGCCTATCTCCCACCTCCCGGAAACCTTGTCCCCCCCGTCATTAGCCAGCGACACAGTTCGGAAATATCCAACTAGTTTCTCAAACACTTCGAAACAGTTCTTAATCCTGGATCCGCCCCTGAAAGTAAAGATGTTATATATAAACTGTGCACTGAGTATGGGCTAGTTGTTGCTGAGATTGAGGTGTGTGCTAGATGTCGTAAACAACTTTAATTAACCACGGCGTGGTTGTACGCGTTTAGAAAACGGATACATTTCACAAACAATGAGCTTAGATTTGATACACGTATAATGATATCAAACATGTTTAGTAAAAAGCGCTTATGGCTGAAACATGTTAAGGCATTTATGATCTAAACGCAATTTTTACAGTGTATCAGTGTTGGCATGCTGGAAGCAGGACTTTCAGTGAAGAGTTATGCCTCGTGCACATTGGAGTCCCAGATACGCACGCACAGCAAGATAAATGCAAGGCACAACCATGTCCTGGGCCTTTGCACAGTACACAAGGAGCATATACAGCATGCTAACAATGCGCCCTGTATCAAACTCAGATGTCTACATACATACATGTACAGGCTAGGCTGTCTATGACACCGGCATAACAGAGAAACACACAGCAATATGAAGTGTGACCCCCTCCCCACCCACATGTGTGCCATGTCCTACTGAACGAGGTGCATGTATCAACCTAAACCTGGTCTACATGGATGATTGATGTGTGCAACTGATGTACATGTATATAGTAAGACAATCATGCATTGTGCTAGAAATGTGCAAGTCATAAAGAGACAGTATGCCTGAACATGAGCTGCAAATTAAGTGACCTCTTTTTTATGAGCAGGAGTATATATATCTTAATGCCGCTCTCACATTAGCACGGCGGCGCCCGCGCGACTCGTCAAATTTTACCCATGACTCCCGTTCCTGTGATAATATGTTATGTACAAGTCCCTTACGAAGTAACGAAACAATATACAATGTACATGTATACATGTACATGCGCTAATATAGTTGTAGAGCCAAGTATTGCCAGGCTAGCGTTTATTTGTTGTTATTTGTAGTTTTTAAGCATAAACACAAACAGACCAAACATGGCATTTTCGCGAGTCGTCCGACCGGATATCTCGCGATTTATACGGGCGTCATGGCGGTGCCCGGCCGGGCCACTGGCGATTGATATCGGGCGGCCGCACGGCGTGTGCGCGGGGTCCTGGCGGCATGTCTATGGGCTTGCCACGACCTAAAATCGCGCTTGGAAAATCGCATATTTTGGGAGTCAGGTCTTCAGACACGCGGGCTCCGAGCGATCACTAAAAGTCGCAGCGGAGCCTGTATAAATCGCAAGGAATCGGACCGGACTCCGGCCCAGTGCTTCGCGAAAATGCCCTGTTTTATGCTTAAAAACTACAAATAACAAAAACAAACGATAGCATGGTAATGATTTTCTCTATACAAACGATTATATTTTTTCCTTATTTCTCGAGAGACTTGTGCATAACATAATATCACAGGAATGCGAGTTTTACCTGTGGTTTTAAAGAGTCGCGCGGGCGCCGCGATGCTGATGTGAGAGCCCTATTACTGTCCGATATAGATATACATGTACCCATAGCTCAATCTCGCGCCGTTTTCTTTGTTGGTTGAGCTACATGTATCAAGTGACCATACGCCAATATATCTCTATTTTGTTTTATGTTGCAGAGAGTGTGCGCGTTTCAGTTTCATGAACGTTCTACAAGAAGATCTCGATACCGTTCGGATGGAGTGGAATCAACACCAAGTGAGAAACTGTCGGCAATCCGAGTCAACTGGTGGAAAACCTGATATCCTGTACTTTATGCCAGAGTTGTATGGTAATATTTTACATTGTACGGTACTCTAAATTGTAGCTCTATTGCCTCTATTGTCCAAAGGCAAAGACAATGTGTCACATAACTAAGGCCAGCCACCGCCTCATGAAACATGTACATGTATACTACATCTGAAATTTACTTGTTTATTATATTTGGGACGCCGGGGGCTGGGTATTGGTCAGTATAGTGCTAATACAAATTACATCCGTGCTTGATGCCCAGATTTCAAAATATTCCAAATACAAGCAGAAAGCACACGGGGAAAAATAGCAACCAGATACGGTTTTATCCAACATTACTGCAGGTTTAGAAATCAGAGCGAGTAGTGCTGAGATTGTTTTCTCTCAGAAAAACATGAGGCACCATGACAACGAAATACATGTACAATGTACCTGGTGCATAATTATTGTCCTGTGCTGAATACCAGAAACGTATTATACAACGGGCCATGATCAACTCCGCTTGTAGATTTAAGAGTGCCGTAACACACGTACACGACGTACATGTACACTGTAGCCTATATGTCTTTCCAAAATAACGTTCTCATACAAACTTGCGGCAATAGCCAAACCGACAGTAGGCTTTAATAAAAAAAAGTAAAGCCCCTATAGCACTCGCTTTTGCTTATTTTCAATGATAGTATGTTTTCTCTAAAACAAAAAATACGGCTTGGGTCTCAACGGCCTTTATTTTACATCCAGGACGTTATTAAACGCCAACATGGGGAAGCCATTACATGTACATGTATATTCGAACCATCAACCTTGCGATCAACGGTCCTGTTCGTTACCACTAGAGCAGGCGGACCTCATAAACCAGTCAACACACCCAAACTGTGAATGAACACCCTGGTTATACAAGCGAGCGAGCTTTGATTTATAGAGGGCCCTGGCTCTATGGCCTGGCATCTCTCAAAAAACTGAAAGAGGGAATTTAAGTTGCAAAAAGAAATTTTGTGTGTGCAAAAAAGAGACATCGAAATGGGATTACAGCGCCGAAAGTAGGTCATCTGCTGACGTCACCAATTGTGACTAATTTCTCGCAGAGACCAGGTGCGCGGAGACGCCCGACGTAGCCAAATGCCGGCGCCCCCTTAGAGAGACGAGTAGCAAGACCTCTCCAGGACGAGGTCATCCGTTCAATAAAACGACGTATTCTCCGCATCAACGTAGGCGTCGATCATCGCCTTTCTCATGTCTTCGGTTGACGCGAAGCCGCACCGTCGTACGTACGCTGCCTTCTCAGACCCTCCGATCCGTCTCAGGGTGCCGTAGGGATTTTTAACAATTCCCTCAGGTGATAGCGTCCAGCTGTTGATAGAGTTGATGACATTAGGTGTGAAGGCAACCGTGACCCCTCTGTTGTTGATGGTTTCTTGGTTCAGGTTCCCGTTTCCTGTTACTGTAAGGTGGCATACTGATCCTTGGTCTGGCCGTGCTCCTACGTGATAGCAGAATGTCTTGATGGCGGCGATGTGTTGTTCGGTATCGCCCATCTTCGCGATGAATAGTGTGCTGGTCCTTGCTGAGTCTATACATGTGTGTATTTGATTTATAGAGGGCCCTGGCTCGAAGACCCGGCATCTCTCGAAAAACTGAAAGAGGGAATTGAAGTTGCATAAAAAAAATTAAACCCTGATTTTAGCACAAACACTGAACATTTGGACTGACTATGTTTTTGCACACACACAATTATTTTGTATTCAAAAATATATATTACAGTTTTTTGACAGATGACAGGCCATCGAGCCAGGTCCCTGTATAAATATAAGACTACTACGGCGAGTGGTAAATTACAGGTAAACACAATATAGGTCATTGCTAGTTTGGGCGGGTCCATCGTTTACATTTGTTTTTTTCAAACTGCCGATAAAGACGTAAATGCTGACATGTCGTGTACTTTTATTTGGCAGACCTACACAGTAATGCATACTAAATAATTTACGACCATCTGGAAACGTGGCTTCAGAAAATATATTATGGCAGCAAATGGGCCTTTAACAACCAAATCACTGACACTGTGAAGGTTCATACATGTATTATAGCCTATGACCACAAACAGATGAACAAACGGAATCAAACCCCGTTTGCGACGTATTTGTCTGGTAGTTTCGTTCAGCGATTTGCAAGGATCACTCGACTTTGTCATCTAGTTAGTTTATACTCACAGCTCTGTAGTTTGTGCAGTGTGGCGGCTGTAGCCCGTGCTTTCTATCAATGGTGTTATTATTTTCCGATCCTTGTTGATCGTTGAGCACTACTGTCATTCCAACAGTTGTGCATGTTTTGCCTTTAGTGTTAATGTGTCCCTTTATACGTTGTGTAGCGCTTAAGCCGGCGCTAGGTGGCGTTTGTGACATTTACTGCGACCTTTGGCACAGTCTGTGATACACATGATCAAACGGAATCAACCCCCGTTTGCGACGTATTTGTCGTCTAGTTAGTGTGTACGCATAGAAGAATGATATAGCCAGAACACATCATTCTCCGACTTTCGAATAACGGTTTCTTGCTGCAACTATAAGTAATAAACATGACACATACTATACTAGTAGACGAATACATTAAGTTTGTCAGAGATCGTCACCCCCTTCCCCCTGCACCCTTTGCACGGTGGTCTGCCACAACGAACGTGTTGCGGTTGAACATTTTGCATATTTATTTATGTTTATTATATAAATTGAACATCATCAATGACAGTAGTCTTGCGGAATGCCTACATGTATCCACCACTGACCTATGTATGCATAATATGAAATTGTAGTACCGAAATCGAAAGAGAAATGCAAAACAAAGTTGTTTGGTTACTTTGTCAAAATCGTTCCCCTTGTCTGCGCAAACAGCCCAAACATTGTTTTGCATCTTTCGATTGCGGTTGTACAAATTCAAATCATGTGCAAGCAAGTGGGGGATACATGTGGGCATTCCGTAAGACTACTCGCATTGATGATGTTCCATTTATATAATAAAAATAAATAAATATGCAAGATACTCAACCGCAACACATTCGTTAGGGCAGACCAGTGTGCTTTAGTCTTTTGCTGATCACATAAACTAAAAGTATATAAATTTACATGCAGCATTTTTATTCCAGGTGCGGTTGATTATAGGATTGCCGTAGAAATGGACAATGTGGACACTATACTGAACCAGTATTGCCAAAAGCCACGTGTATGTAGTGAGGAGGTATACGAGTACCTTACGAGGAAGGTAGAGCAAATGGGACTGCGAATGCCTTCAACATTTGAGGAAGCTTTACAGTTGTTCGGCAGTTTGCTTCCAACCGTTCAAGTATAGAGATAATAAATATACATTATGATTTATTCATTACGAGGGTCGATGGACAGAGACTGACAAAATACACATCTGTTCTAAATTTAACATGTGTTCCAGAATAATTTTTCCCCTTTAATTAATGCAGTAGAGTAGCATGTGGACCATTTAATGCGGTGAATATAAGCATGTCCCAACACTCGTACACCATCTCCTAAAATTGACCAATTTGACAGTTTGTCTATTGCAAAGTGTACAGCTACATGTAGCCACGTCGCATAAAACATTATAACACGTGGTTCGAAAATAGTCAATTACATTACAAAGAAGATCACCCTATGCATTAGAATGTGCTCCTTCGTTGCACAAGTTACATTGTAGATAGTTTTCTTTCTCATACATTGTATATACATGTACATTCTCATACAGTAGCTCGCATCGTCACCACCGAGTACGCGAGGATACACCACATTTTACGTATACATTCCGAGTACTTGACCGTGTTTACCTGTAGTCACAGGTTGATATTATATAGTGTACTTAATAGTAAGGTTCTCCTCTAATATATACATGTGACATGTTTTCCCAGAAGAATTGCTGCTAAAAGACAATACGATGCACATATGAGTGATATGCAGGTGTGGCATGTGTGCCGGTCGGTCCAGTGGGTGAAGCGCCGCCCAAGAGCGCATCCGCCATTTCTTGAAATTATAATTTTGTCTCGTGTCTTGCTGCACAGAGACAGCATTCAACATGGCATACAACGTTAAACATGTGGTTGAAACATTAGATAATTTATCATTAGCATTTCTTCCACGTTATAATACTTACAGTTTATCGCTTCATCGAGCAGTCAATAAATTGTTGTTACACACTATATACTCTCGGTTTATGTGTATATAGGATTGTGTATATTCACAGGTAGATACATTACAGGTAAACATGTACATTATACATGTTATTATTTACAATTGCCGCTGTGTTACCTAGATTAGCCATGTTAGCAATTTGTGTTTTGTCAATTGTAAAATATGCGAATGAATTATCTCATAAATCTAACTTATGGAACACAGGATCAAAATGAAAATGATGTTGCAAGTGTCTGATTACTTTGAACCATGCATTTTTAAGTTTCATGCCATGTTGAATGCTGTCTATGTCCAGCAGGAAACGAGACAAAATTGATAATTTCAGGAAGCGTGCTGGGGCGGCGTTTCATCCACCGGAACGACAGGCACACATGCTGCACTTGAACATAGCGTTCATATATATGCATCGTCTTGCATGTTAGCATCCGTTCTTCTTGAAAGTCAAGGACAATGGATATGTATGGAACGTTAACTATGCACCGGTCTCACATGAATTCACAGGGATAGAGTTATTTTGATACCACGTATACAAACAGTGAGACGAACTGTAATTTATCATGCCATCAATGCATTTGCACACCTATAACACGTATTTGATAAACCAAAGTCAATGCATATCTGCGCATGTGTCAATGTTATCAGTCAGCATATCTGCGCATGTGTCAATGTTATCAGTCAGCATATATGCGCATGTGTCAATGTTATCAGTCACTTCCTGTTTATATCAGTCACTTCATGCCGGAACTGCTTTCAAACCGCCAGTTTTCACGCGCATTCTACGTTACGTAATCTGCTAAGTGCGCATATATATCGGTGACATCAACGTCATAACATGAACTCCGGAACACGTAGGAATGCTGTCTCTGCTCTCTGAAGATAAAGAAAGTAAGTTATTTCGTCTATGTTGTGATTATTGCACGTGAAATTTCGAATCGACAGTGGACGGACGCCATTTTGTTTAAAATTTTACCCGCATCGGCCTCGGGTGGATTTGTTGTAGACGTGCGCTCGAATAATATAGTTCGACACTAAAATCATATAATTACATACTTATGTATCATGAAAAAAGTGTTTAAACTAATGACTAAATGTCATGAACCTCGCGATTCCTACGCGTTTCTTCACCTCGCCTGATAAACTTGATATCAAAAGACACTAGCCTGGTATTATCTATATATTGGACTGACTTCGTTATTCAATTTTCTCCAGGAACCATAATATATTCGGCCAACCGAGTGTTATGTTACCGCTATTAAATGCTGTACATTTTGCACTAGACGACGAGAGGTCAAATACATTTTTTTTAAATTGTAGATGTGTGTTGACATTCCAGCATATCACTCCCGCCGATGCATTCGATGGAGTATAAATATGAATGTTGGTACTGCCTCATGGAATGAGTATGGGAGGCCTGAGAGGCAAGTCATGTCCTTAAATACACATGACTCACAAAGTGGGTCATCCACATTTATCGATTGTCGTTGTGTGTTTTTTAAATTATAATAATAATACATGTATATTTTCTTTGATATGTTTTGTTGTTTAGTTGTTATTAGCCCATCTGAACTGATCCATGCTAAAATAGTCGTATCAGCACATCACCGGGGCCAACGTTGAACCACAGTTTTGCCGAAGGTGTAAAACACTGTACCTCAGAAAACAACTTTTGCCAGCATAGAGTTCAGCACCACCGACTCTTGGCACGAAATGGGAAGACTTCCCAGATGCAACTTCCCTATTCTGATAGGCTATCTTGAATTCTGCTAGTGTCCACCCTGATCAGTTTGCACTGCTTGCTATTTGTGTGTCAGGCTGAGTAACTGTCCGGATTTGCCCAAGGAATACTCTATTTTATTTTGTTTGAGCCCGGATTTTAGAGAAATTTGACAGTTGTTTTATAACATGTACTTTATTCGTACAAATATTATGATGGTGCGTTTAAGGAAAATACGAAGCTCGAATTGGTGAACTTGATTGGACAAAAAGTAGGATTATGAACTGGTAATTGGTTGGTCACCTTTGTGGAAGAATTTCGGCAAAATGTGACAATTTCTCAAATATATCGGTGTGGCTTTGCCTAAATGTACTTATACTAAGATGAATACCTAGGATATTTTACTTTTCATGTTTAATCTATCAGATGAGTGATCTAGTTCTTCGAAAATTGCCATTATTTATCTCAATACTTTCGTAAATAAATAACTTTTCCCTTTAATAAAGCTTATTATACATGTAACTGCCTGGTAGAATGAACTCAATTAGGGGATAGAAATAAATGCACTCCTTTAGTCAAATTCGGGAATTTCTACTTTTTGTCCAATCATGACAAGTTCGCCAATTCGAACTTCGGAATTACCTTAAACAAGGACGAAGGTTGCAACAGACACTTCAGTTGATTCAGTAATTATAAGCTACGGGAGTGTTCTGAATGATCAGAAACTACAATGGTCAAACTTGAAAACCTCCATTTGGCATTTGCCCCATGGTGTGTCACATTTTGTGTATAATGTAGCTTTTAGTTTCGTCATAAGGATCAATTGTCTGTGACAAGGTACATCGTACTGTTCATGTTAATGAGAATATTCCGCCTCTAGACTCCGCCAGCACTCACTCAGTCGAGAGGAGGAACATTCGAATTATGCCCCGTACATGTACATGTGTACATAATTATATCTATGTTATGCCATCTCGGAAAGATTTAAGCATTTCTGAAAAAACGTTGTAACCCAGATAAGATTGTATCCGTGTTGGTACCAAAATTTAAATATCACAATGAATAATAAAAAGTGTATATTTGATCACTTTCTTCTTGTGTAATAGATACCAGATTGAAGATTTAATACACAACGTGGACGACAACATATGTCGTGATCTGTATTTGATTCCAACAGAGACGATACATCCAGAGGACTGATCCCGGAACGTAATTTGACAACACAAATAAGTTATCTCTTAAAACAAACGTTTAATAATGAAACTGCAACAAACATAATTAAGATGGGGTATAATGCATCCCTGATAACACTGCAATCATTTGTATGTAATCTAATAAAATATAAAATATATATATATACATGATCGCATTTGGCACAATGGACAGTTTAACATGTAAATCATAAGGCCTAAAAAAAAAGTCTTTTGGTGCGGGGAACCCGACCCCACCTAGCAAAACGCCCAGACCCTACAGTTTTTTGGCCGTTTCAAAAAAAAAATTTTTCAATCCTTATAAAACAAGCCCCAGATGTCATTTATGTAGCTAAATATACGTATGTATTATGTCACTTGTTTTAGTCTAAAAGCATTGTACGAGTATGTGCATATTAATGTTGTGAATTATCATTTTCTACCATATTAGCACATACAGATCGGCTAATATTAAATAAAAATAATAAAAAATAATAAAAAAAAATCCGACCCTCCCTACCTAGCTTTTTCTGGACCGTTCCCCGCACCACAAGACTTTTTTTAGGCCTAATAACGAATGAGACAATGCCACTAAGGCCGAGTTTTTAAAACAGTTGTGACAAACAAATTGGTGAACTTGTCATGATTGGACGAAAAGTAGAAATTCCCGAATTTTACTAAAGGAGGTGCATTTATTTCTATCCCATCGTTGAATGCATTCTACAAGACAGTTATAATAAGCTTTATTCCCGAAAACGTTATTGCATTCACAACAAAACTTGATCGCTTATCTGGTAGGTTAAAAACGAAAAGTAAAATATGCTAGGGACTTATCTATAATACAAGCCACAAATAAATTTGAGAGAAATTGACACTTTTCCTGTAATTCATCCTGATATGAAATGGTAACTGGAGTGATCGCCTTTTTCGAAGAATTTTGGCAAAATGCGACAATTTCTCTGAAATTTTTGTGTGGTTTGCCCTAGAGGTATTATAGATGAGTGCCTAGCATATTTTACTTATCGCTTTTAACCTACCAGATGAGCGATCTAGGTGTTCGAAAATTGCCATTCTTTACCTCAAGATTTTTCGTGAATGCAATCATTTTTTATGGTAATAAGGCTTATTATAACTGCCTTGTACACTGTATACGTTCGAGCCAGGGTTGGTAAATTCCCCCAGTGTTGGTAACATTTTCCAATATTAACTCCTGGTGTATTAGATGACGAAAGTGAACGGGATGGTTTCTAGATGGATCGATAGAAACCACCCCGTTCACTTTCGGCATCTAATACACCAGGAGTTAATATTGGAAAATGTTACCAACCCTGGGGGAATTTACCAACCCTGGCTCGAACGTATACAGTGTTGTAGAATGCATTCAGTGATGGGATAGAAATAAATGCACCTCCTTTAGTCAAATTTGCGAATTTCTACTTTTTGTCCAATCATGACAATTTGTCCAATTCGAGCTTTGGAATTACCTTAAAAACTATGACAAACAGTCCGATGTAAATGGTAAGCGCAAGTCCGATTACGGTTGATCTTGGGAACGGTGGTACACGTATGCAATATGACAAGCAATACACATTTAAACTATTATTGAAATTCATATTCATCGGCGGGCCCTAATGAAAGATAATACATGTAACATTGCAAGTATGTGCATATAATCAAAACAAAATAATTATATAATATATATATACATGATCACATTTGGCCAATTCGAGCATCGGAAGTACCTCACATGTAATACGAGTACCTGAAACTGACATAGGTAATTCTATATATATGCCACCATAACATACAGTAGCCGGAATACCAGTGTGGGGAACATAGAGTCAGTACAGTAGAAAACCACTTATAATTTCAATCTCATTCCCAACATGAACCATTCAATTCTGATCACTTCAGATTTGAAAATTTCTAATAACTTATTACACAACCGATTTTCACGAGATAACGACGTTGTCGTGCTACTACATGTAATTGAGAGCTTTTTGCTGGCAATATATGATATGCTGCGATTGGCATTGCCATGTTCTCAAACACTCGCAACAAGATTTTACGTGTATATCTGAAAATCTTGTTGCGAGGTCTTTGAGAAAATGGCTAAACCAATCACAGCACATAATATAACAGTAGAAAGCTCTCAATTAATAGCTCGACAACGTCGTTATCTCGTAAAAATCGTTCGAGTAATAAAAAGGTTATACGAAATTTTCAAATCTCAAGTGATCAGAAGGGGATGGTTGGTTCCTCTTGGCAATAACAACGAATTTTATAACTGGTTTTCTACTGTAGTGGCTGTTTGGTCACGTGGGTTCCTCACACTGAATACATCCAACACAAAAACATGATTTTGATATGACTAGAAGAATCACATATTAAAATATTACAACATTTATTCAAATACCATATTAAGGTAATTCCGAAGCTCGAATTGGTGAACTTGTCATGATTGGACAAAAAGTAGAAATTCCCGAATTTGACTAAAGGATGTGAGTTTATTTCTGTCACATCATTGAATAATATTCTACCAGACAGTTACAATAAGCATTATTACCCAAAAAAGTGATAGCATTCACGAAAACTCTCGAGTTAAATATGACAATTTTCGACGAGGTAGATCCCTCATCTGGTAGGTCAAGAACGAAAAGTAAAGTATCCTAGGCACTCATCTACAATACCTTCAGGTCAAGCCACAAAGAAATCTCTGAGAAATTGTCACATTTTCCCGTAATTCATTCAAATCTGAAATGGTAATTGGAGTGGTCGCCTTTATGGAAGAATTTCGACAAAATGTGACGATTTCTCTGAAATTACTGTGTGGTTTGACCTAAATGTATTATAAATGAGTGCCTATGATATTTTACTTTTCATTTTGGCATACCAGACGAGCGATTTAGCTCGTCGAAAATTGCTATTTTTAACTCATTTTGTTTTCGCGAATGCAATCACGTCTTTGGGTAATAAAGCTTATTATAACTGCCTGGTAGATTGCATTCACTGATGGGATAGAAATAAATGCACATTCTTTAGTCAAATTTTGGAATTTCTACTTTTTATCCAATCATGGCATTTCACCAACTCGAGCTTCGGAATTACCTTAAAGATGAAACATAGTTTTTGCAAATCCTTATTTTAACAATACACAAGTATCACTGCCAGGTATACTACACCAGGTAGAACCCACCCCCCTCCTGTATGGCCATGGTGAAGTCATTTGAGAATTCATCTGCATCTGCAGAGCCCCTCCACAGATGCAACACCAGACCACAGGTGCTGGCAGATGGCAGCTGTCTATCCCCTCCCACGAAGTCTACATGTAGATTGGAGTCGAAGCCTAGGGGCGGAATATTTTGTGCTCCGGTCCAAAAGCTCAGGACGTCTCCCAGTGTAACAGCTGTAGTTCCAGCTGAAATGAAATGTGCAACCGGAAAATGAAATAAAGTATAATGTGTATGTAGCAACAGAAACATAAAGCACTCACTGAGCTTACTTTCAATGATAGTATGTTTTTTCATAAACCAGTCAACACACCCAAACTGTGAATGAACACACTGGTTGCACACGTATGCGTAGTCTAAATAATGATTTAATTGCAATGATAACTATCAAGTTTATTTACCTGTTTACATGGTGTTGTCTTACGATTGGCTTACGCGAATGCAATGATTTAACTTGACTAATCATTAATGCTGACATGTAAGATACTTTTATTTGACAGACATACATAGTAATGCATACTAAATAATTTACGACCATCTGGAAACGTGGCTTCAGAAAAAATATTATGGCAGCTAATGGGCCTCTAACGTCTGTTAATATTCAAGTTCTTTCTTTTATATCGCCACTCGGGGTAGTTGTCGATTTTGCATCTACTAATATGCAGGCAATTCTTGACACTACTACTCCAACAGCTTTTAATTCATACTTTCTCAAAAGAGACACCATATTTTTACACTGTACATGTATATGTCGATTGTGACAGTAAATCATAAATAGAAGAAAACTAGACGATTGTGTTCATGGAACATGGATGCCCCACTGCCGCTTTGTCAGTAAAATTGCGAAATAAAACAAGAGGCCCAAACGGGCCTGTATGTATCGCTGACCTGTGATCATGGACTGGACCAAACTAAACACCTGGATGTACCATTTCATGCGAAATGACGTTAGCTAACAAAATATGACATATTAACACAAACTCGGACATTTCAAAAATCATACCAGTGTCATATACTCATCAAAACCTTCAATTTTATAATTATACAACATGACCAGTATCAGAGGAAATGTTTAAACGTGACCTTTGACCCCCGGTCCGCGTCCATTTTTGACCTAGGGGGTCATCATAAATTATTATCATGATTATAAAATCGGTAAGAGCATCAGTGGTCGAATCTTACACAGTTTTGTCATAATCGTCATGCCGGTGCATGAGAAGATGCTGTTTGATGGATTTGAGCTATTTATAGAATGGCGGCCATCTTGAATTACGCGACGCCATCATTTTATCAAAAACGTAACTGTAAGTTTTCACTAAAATCGGCCACGCGGTTCACGCGAAGAAGCAATTAGAAGTTCATAAATAAAGAAGAACCTTTTGACCTTTCGGCGGTCATCTTGGTTGACCTAATGATACAAATGAAACAAGAAATACGAGTATATCAGAATGGTCTACTCATCAATACATTCGACTTTATATACAACATGACCACTTTCGGCGTAAAGAGTATTTGACGTTGACCTCTGACCCCGCGCCGCGCACATTTTGACCCTGTGATTACCATTTGATCAAATCTGAAAGATCATCAGTGGTCAATCATTCTTACATTCGTCCATTTTTGACCCGGGGTCACGATTTTTTAACTTTTTGAAAGATCAGTATATGTCGATAATTTCTATAAAGTTTCATCAAAATCGTTTCAAAAGTTAGTGACAAGACTTTTAAAGAAATTGTGATATTTTTAGACGGCGACCATTTTGGATTTTCAAGCGACTCTATTTTAGCAACTTTGTTTCCCCCCGACCTACATACCATGTATGTGAAGTTTGGCAAACAACGGTCAAACGGTTTGGTAGGAGAAGACGTTTGAAAATGTTGACGGACGGACGACGACGGATGACAGACGAAGAGCGGTATGAGCTAAAACGTACATGCAAAATTTGAATGTGTGAAGACGAATTGACAGACGGACGGACAAGGGTAATTCTAAATTGCCCCTCCACTATCGTGGTGGGGCTAAAACATACCTTCACAGTCAGCCAAAAAGGACTCCAGACAATAAACCGCGTTATTTTCTGCCCTTCGATAATTCGACCCTTCATCGCTGAAATCATACTTGAATAGTTCCCGCAGGCGGGCGAATGTTAATGCGCCTTCCGTCTGGCTCACAAAGAGAGGCTCTAGTAGATCTGCGTGCTTGGTGATAGTCTGATGAAAGCTGCCGACCTCATCCATCCCACGGACGAATTGTGTCACTTCACTGTGCACACTGTAACATGATTATTTAAAACGTGTCAGAGTATGGTGGCTGTATGAAACTATGTTAAGCTTACATGTACATGACTTGTGTTTCAGTACGGCATTTGTCCCATGGATGAAACTGCTCCACTTTGAAACTTAACATAACATCTGTCATCATTGGGACATTTCAAGTGCTAAATTTAAGTGGAAAAGTAGCCTAAGGTCACATATTTTGGAACTGTTACTGATGTACACAGACTGTCATGGTTTTAGCACATCTCCGCTTCTTCTATGACTAGTGAAAAAGCGATTGTTATATAATATGTATTGTAATGATATATGCTTACATTGTAGCACGGCCAAAACCTTCGCTAAAAACTGCAAGCTTTTTGGAAAAGCTAATACTTGTATAGTATTAAAGATAGAAGCTTGATCACAAAATTTTAACCAATGCGTGACATCAATGCCAACACTAAATATGTCAACTGCCGATGCCGGGGTGACTACATATTAATATGCTCTCCATATTCTTCGAATAGTGCAGCTAAAACGTGAATGTAATTGGTAAAATAATAAACTTCTGCTTTCAATTACATGACCAATTAAATTCGAGTTTATATAAGCAATACATGTACTACGGTGCATAATATTACGTACCGATACCATATCTCCTCCTTAAGCAGTATATCAAGGAGTTCTGCCTTCCGCTCTAACGTGTACGTGTGATACGTCACCAACCCTCGGTCAATGCAGAAATCTGCGTCGATGGCCTCTCTCAACTGCTCCTCCGTATCTGCATCTCGTATCTGAATATGTTAGCGATAATCTCAACATGCAGATGTTGGTAAACGTACATACATTGTTTTTAAGTTAAGTATCTCCCCTTGATATTTATTTTAAGTTTCGAAGGATCATGTCGCTGCAACTGCTTCGGAGATTGGCTTCTAACGTCGTACATGCAGGGCCCCAAGGGTGAATTAAAATTTTCCGCTTGCAGCGTCCCCAGGCCTAGGTGGTTGAACATTTTCAATGCATTTGTGCACATCCTTGGGTTATGTTGAATTCACACACACGAATTGAAGGATGACTTTGTATGTTTCTTAATGAATGACGAGTTGGATTTACAAGCGTTTTAACTTAATTTTTAACTTAATTATCTCCCATTGCAGGGTGGTTGAAATTGTTCAATGTATTTGTGCACATCCTTGGGTTATGGTGAATTCATGTTGCTATTCATATGATGATATTTGAAGCTTGCATGTGTCTTAATGAATGAGGAGTTTGATTTACAAGCGTTTAAAACATAATTTTTAAGTTAATTATCACCCCTGGCAGGGCCGCCTAGGGTGGTTGAAAATGTTCAATGCCTTTGACTACACACACTATTTGAAGTTTGTAGGACATTCCAACCAGTAATTGTGCAAAAAAAAATCACCGCTAGTTACAGCCAGGCCATTATGTATGTGTCCTATGTACACCACACGCACACCCACACCACACCACACCAACACCAACATCGTTTGCACACGATATGCAAAAAAAATGCAAACACAAATTGCATAGACCAATCAAATAAATGGTTTAGTGTATACACCACGATCAAATATTGGTGTAACATCACACCACACCATCTAGTTTGGTGTAACATCACACCACACCATCTAGTTTGGTGTAACATCACACCACACCATCGTCAATTGACAAATGAGATGTTGGCAATCGTGTTCACACTATACCAAACAGTCCTCATTGGTTAAAACTACTGTGTTTGGTGTACACCACACCAAACCTTACTCACTTCCGATTGGCTGAAAGCGATGGTGTTGGTGTAACACTACACGAATTAAGGCAGTTTCATTGGCTAAAGCTTTGGTGTGTAAATACACCACACGAAGTGCCTATTCTGATTGGTTAAGTGCATGGTGTGCTCATTAAAAACACGCACACCACACCAACACCACACGCTCACGATTCTGGTTGGTGTAAATCGGGCACCTACATAATGGCCTGGCTGTAAGTCGTGATTGTCATTACGGACTGACGGACGGACTGATGGACGGACGGAAGCGATTACAATATATCCGCAACTTTCTTCGAAAGTGCGGGTATAATAATGTTGTCCTATTATTGGGAGATGACATTGCGGAACACTGGTACCTTCGTTAGCGCGGACTTGGCCTCTACGTTCACGACACAGTCAATATCAGTTGTCTCGGCCATGGCTCGTCCTGTCAGCATCCGATATACGTTTTTATTTAGGACAGGAATGCCCGGTCCACCGTGCAGAATGGCGAATGCCACCAGTCTACCTGCCAGCTCATACCGGCCGACAGATAGCTTGGCGATGTCGTGCACGAATGTCTTATTCTCATCTGGCCCTTGTAGCACGTCGTTGATTACATGTACCATCAAGTATCTGTCAAACAGTATATGAAACAACTTTCCGGTAAATAAATCGGTGAGCCATTTATATATTTAGCTGACATGTTAACTGCATAAAACGGTGCTTTACTGCAAATCAGGCTGCAGACAACGTGTGCGTTTTATTTAAAAGACGCACGCTTTATCTCAAAATCCAAAATGGCCACCAGCCAACATCACCAATGCATGGATCAGGAACCATTGATCACAATTTGTATAAGAAAGTTGTGTGATACTTGTTTTCTACATAATTTGAGGTCACTGAATTCATTTCTGGTATTAATTTTGCTTTTGGAATGCATTTAAAGGCATAATCATCAACATATCTGCTTATTTTATATGTATTATTTATTTATTGATTTCGATAGGCGAGTTGTCCTTCATGTGCCCCTGTCCATATTTGACAAGTGCATCACAATTTATCAAGGCTGAAAGTATATCAACGGTCACTCATGATCATTCCTACAAAATGTTGTGAAAATCAGCATACAGGAGACAGAGTATACAAACTCGTAGAGCTTTCTTCTGAATCCCATTCACACTTTGTATGCCAACTTGGGCCCAGGTTTGCGGGACATGTTGGGCATGTACTCGAAGCTCGTGCTCGGAGTCGACCAGTTTGATTGGCTGAGACTGAGCTAGGCTCAGGCTCGGCCAGTCAAAGTGTTTGACCTTGAGCTCAGGTGTTGGGTAGCAACGACGGGGCTTGATGTATCTAACTATGATTGAATGTGTATATATTTGTGATGTGAATAATATATTGTTTAAACTAAAATCAGCATACCAGTTCATAATATGAGGCCGTTTGGGAAGAAACTGTTTTTATATGGCGGCCATCTTGGATCATGTGACAAATATATTTCATCAAATCTTAAAATTAGATTGTGAACACGTGTAAGTTTCATGGGTCACATGTAATATTTAAATTAGTCCATGTCACCCAGTGTAATAACACCAACCTAAGGTATTCCCTCTTTGGCCCACCAAGGTCGTCCGCATCTTCACCGCTGAAGATCACCTTAAACTCCCGTGTGGGGTTAAAAGTACTTCTCGTTGCCACTCTTATTGTAGATGCTAGAATGGCCTCTCTTTGGACGATGATGGTTGGCCTCGACGCAGGTTCCGGATCAGTCACAGTCCGGCTCGCCCACCTTGCCAGGACACTTTTCAATGTATCGTCAGGACTGAAACATGTTAATACCGTCTATTTATTACAGAGCTATGTACATGATGTATACGTCTTTGTTTATTATAACGTGATATTATATAATGGTGGTTCGTAGGGACACTTCGACAAAGATATGTGTTAAGGACCAGTCCCACTGGCACGTATTGAGGGCTCCAGATTCTCAACCGTAGGGGTTACCGCACGATGTCCCGTTTTTTGGTAGGTACTATGCTTTGCTAGGTTGCTAGTAGGTTTCCACTTCGTTTTGTAAGGTGTTGCTATGTATTGCCCAGTCTGACATGTGACGGAACAGGTATGAACACAGCTCAGTGTCATAATGCCATTCGGGATTAATATGTACCGTTAGATGTCTGCCAAAATGTCACCAAGTAGTTTGTTCTACGTATCTGATACGTTTATACTACGTTTCAATACGTGTTACTAAGGTTCATTACGTTTTAGTAGGTATATGCTACGTGTATCGAAACATTTTGCACGTATCCAATACGTTTATACTACGTGTTACTACGTTTTATTACGTCACGAGTACGTATATTCTACGTATACCGAAACTCCACGTTTATTTTGAACATCCCAAAACAAACGGCACAGGATCAATCGTCATTACGTATTTAGCAGCATCTAGTACGTATATACTACGTTTTATGACGTGCTACTAAGTGTTCTACTACGTTTTAATAAGAATGTGCTACGTATATCGACACCCGACGTCCAAATCACAGAATTGCAAAACAGCATTACGTATATAGCCGTATCTAATTACGTTTTACCTCATATTAATATGTATATTGCCGTTTTGAAACATAGTAGTACCTAGTCCCCGATACGTGACAGTGGGACTGGTCCTTCAATATTTTAATCTCGTTTCATGGCTGCGAAGAATCGTCAATTTATTCATTCACAGTGGTCTGCCACAACGAAAAAGGTCCTGTTGACCAGTTTATATGTTATTTATTGTGTTTAAAATGAAATTGTACAACCGTTATATAGAAAGCAAACTGCAAAACAAAGTTGCTTGGTTTTGATTGTCCACATTCAACTTATGTTATGTAAGTGGGGGGTACATTTGGGCATTCCGTACTTGACTACTCTCATTGTGTCCAGTGTCATTTGCAGTGGTAAAAGAAGATCCAATAGTATGACCAGACAACATGGCTTACGAGGTGTCCATACTCTGTAGTATGGCCAGCTGCAACTCCGCATCCTCGTCCTCGCCAGACACCACTATGTTCTCGTCCTCTCCAGGTACCAATATGGGTGTGATGGGAGTCCTCGGCAACCGCAAGCTACGTCGGTCCTGCAAGTTAGAAAACTAGAAGTGTATGTATATGTATCGACACATGAACGCCCACCACCGGCAGCCTACATGTTTATACCGCAACCAGCGTCTGAAGTAACCTAATAAAGGGGGTCGAATAAACACCATCTATATTCGCTACTAACCGTATATACATTGAAGTAGCCTAATAAACTTGCACTTTTAATTTGGTGCCCAGTTTGTATATGATTTCAATGTAACCGGGTACCAGCCGTACTATCTATATTTTCTCAACTTTGACCTCTCGTCATGTGACCAGCGGGTTCAAAATGAAACGGAAAATTTGCCTCACTTCACATCAATATTTTTGGAATAATTTTAGAATTACTGGACCGAATACCGTTGTATACTCAATATATAATCGAGCACAGCGAGTGTATACATGGTATATATCGAGTATGCAATACAACATACACATATTA
>JBEVXV010000176.1:0-6207 GCA_040505915.1 Sedimenticola sp.
GCTTCTGAAACCAGAATAATGTTTATGGATAATCTGTGTTTTCTGGGCTGAGGTCAGAAAATACTGTCCTTATGCCCGTGAACGGTTACAGATTCGGTGTCATATAAACATTTCCATCCGGACTCATTTTAATGACGCTATCATAAACGATGCCTTCCTTACCAAGATCTGTAGTGTAATGATTTAGGTAGGCGTTACGCTTTACGATGTTGTCTGCTTCAAGTAGCGCACCTAAAGGACCAAAAATTCGACGCCCAAGCTTACCCAGCCATTTTCCAAAAGCACCGCCTGCTGCTCCCTCTCCTGATGTTGCTGACCCCGCCGTTGCTTCACTGTTGAAGAGATGCGCAAAGGCTCCAGACACTGCCCCATTTGCAAACTTCCCCCCCCCAGCAACAGCAGCAACCCCACCCGCAACAGCCGCCGTGATGGTACGCCCCTCTACGGTGTTAGGCATCCAAATCCTTAACTGACCACCGACAGCATGCCCAACAAACCCTCCCAAAAACCCAGACTTAAACCTGCCTCCCCCGGCCGCGGTAATCGCCCCCTGAGATACACCATGGGCAAAGGTACGTACCACAGGCGACCAGCCCTTACCAACCCCATGCCCAATCTGATAGGAGATCACAGCTGATGCATAGGTCATGTTCAATGGGGTCAGACTCGATTGATCTTTGCATGGGCAGGTGCTAATTTCAACTTCATTACCCACATCCATGTGGGTAATCGACTCCGACCCCAAGCACCAGCTGAATAGTTACGGCGAAACAGGAATAATTACCAGGCCCGTAAAGAAAATATTCCCTCCCACCCGGTTGCCAGGATCTGCCGATGGGAAACTCACCGCTTGTGATTAGAAAGTAGATCTTCGGCCCAGGCCGGGAGCGGGTTGGCATGCCGCTCTACCACGCCATGCTTAACGGTCAGTATCGGTTTGAAAGGTTCGTCTTCAAACGAATTGTCGTAGATCTGCACTCGGTCGCAGAGAGGAATTGAGGTTCTAACGTGCCTGAGCGTTCTGGGAATTCTATTGATCACCTTTTCGTCAGGTACGGCGTGACCGCCCTCTGAGGCGCGTTCGGAGACCCGCGCCTGATTGAGTTCTGCACTTTGGAGGTGAATTATCACCATGACTACCTCATCTCCAAGCGCCTTGGCTTGAGTGACAAAGTCGATTTTTGCAGGACAACGCAGGACACAGGACAACGGGGTCAATTCTGACATTCCAACATCACGCCATATAAATGCACCACCCAATTGTACCGACTGCAGACATTGCCATGCACATTAATCCCCATCTCCCGGTCTTCATCACCGAAGTAAATATCTTCACGCCGATCACCTCGGGTGGTAACGTGATATAGCGCTCTAACAAATTTAAGCCCCAGGGGGCTGACTGGCCATCGGTGATTACAATGGCATAGTTAAATTGATCACTACAATCTTGCCATGGTTGCGAGCAGCTAAGCCTCAAGCTCAAATCTATAGCCGACGCCATATACTGAATGGATTACCTCCTCCCCCGGTAGGTGGGCCTGAAGCTTTTTGCGCAGATTCTTGATATGGGTGTCTACCGTGCGATCGCATACCACGCGCTGGTCGGTGTAGAGGTTGTCGATGAGGTGTCCACGGGAAAAAACCCGTCCTGGCTGGCCCAGGAAAGTTCTCATTAGCCTGAACTCAACGGGGGTCAGAACCAGGTCTGTGCCGTTGATAGAGACCAGGAATCGCTCTTCATCAAGAAAAATACCTTCGAACGGATTGGCTTTCTGCTGATTGAGCGGGTTCATTCGCCGCAATACGGCTTTTACCCTGGCGACCACTTCACGAGGGCTGTAGGGTTTGCATATATAGTCATCTGCTCCCAACTCCAGGCCCAACAGGCGGTCCAGCTCTTCGACTCTGGCGGTGGTCATGATGATGGGGGTGTGTGAGAAATTACGGATCTCTTTGCAGATCTCCATGCCATCTTTTCCCGGAAGCATCAGGTCGAGCAGGACCAGGTCAGGTGAGTGCTGCCTGAACCACTCTACGACACTACCCCCTTCATGTAGCATCTGTGTGGTGTAGCCGGCACTTCGTAAGTAGTCTTGCAGCAGTTCTGCCAAGCCTACCTCATCTTCGACAATAAGCACTCTTTGTTGTCTGTTCATGTAGCGGTTCCTTAGCCTTTAACCGGCAGGTTGACAACTATCTGTACGCCACCCAGCTTGGAGGCGAAGGCTGCGACAGAGCCCTGGTGGGCATCGATGATATTGCGGCAGATGGCGAGGCCGAGCCCGGCACCGCCTGTAGCGCGGCTACGGGAGACTTCACCTCGATAGAAACGGTCGAAAAGATGTTCGAGCATCTCTGAGCCCACACCGGGGGTGCTATCTTCCACCTTGAAGCAGGCGCGGGGCCCATCACGCCATGCGGTAACTAGGATCACTCCCCCCGAGTGGGTATAGCGGCAACTGTTTTTCAGCAGGTTGTCTATGACCTGCCGGAGGCGTTTGCCATCACCAAAGATGATGAGCTCTTCCGGTACATCAACCTGTAGCGTCAGTCCCTTGCCAATAATAGGGTGCTCGGCGGCGGATATCGCATGGGTGAGAATAGCGGTGAGGTCAAGCCTCTCTTTTCGGTAGTTGAGTGCACCAGCATCTGTCAGGGCAAGATCATAAAGATCATCCACCAGACTGCTCAACTGTTGGGTCGAATTGTGTAACTTGGCGAGTTGGCTGGTGTCGAGGGGGCGTATGCCATCCTGCATCGCTTCGATCTCGCCACGGAGCAGCGCCAGCGGCGTGCGTAGTTCATGAGAGATATCCGCCATGCCATGACGACGTAGCACCTCATTTTTCTCCAGTCTCTTTGCCAATCCATTGAAGTCCAGCGCCAGCTGTCCCAGTTCGTCACTGCTGTGCGGCTCTATCCTGGTATCGAAACGCCCTTGGGACAGCTTATGCGCGCCTTCTGCCAGGGCTTTCACCGGCCTGGTCAGCCTGCGCCCTGCTGGAATGCCGACCATTAAAGCCAATAGCAGTGCGCCAAGGGCGATGGGGTAGATGGCATTAAGCTGTTGCTCTCTGAAGCTTTGATCAATGCTGGAGGAGGGTGCTGGTTGTCTGGTCAGGCTCAACCAACCGACAACCTCCCCATACAGCTCTATGGGGCGTAATAGCGGCTCTCCTGATCTGTCTGTCGGGCCGATAAGGCGATACTTTTCGGCATCCAGCAGGCGCAAACGTGTGCTCAAGCCGGTGTGGTCGTTGGGGGATGGGGGCGGTGGTTTTTTTCCGAACTGCAGGGGAGCAGTGCGTTTTATCTCGACCCTGGGTTGAGTGGGTGGAGCATAAGAAGTGGTTGGGTTATTGAGCTGGTTATGTGGTAGAAACTTTGCCCAGACATGGTGCTTGCCCCTGATGAAATCCCAGGAGCCTTCTTGCTCATAGGTCTCGGCCAGTTCCAGTGCCGTCTGGTCCAGTCGTGCCAGCTCGGCCTCAGTCAGGTAGTCGAGAAAGCCTTTCTGGAAACTCCAGCGCATAGCAAGTGCCATAGCACCCACCAGCAGGGTGCTGGAGATGAGTAGCACAACAACAAGCTTGAAGGTAATACCCTGTTTCATTAATGGGTTGTCTATCTAAACAGGGTTTAATAGTAGCATTAAGGAGGTGATCTTTTGCCTTGGGTCTTTATTTTTGGCCCCAATCTCCATATTTTCTTCATATTTATCCCGGCATGAAGTTGAACCCACGCCAGTAACCTATTTGTGCAGTGGCGTAAATGGGGCTTTCTCTCCGCATTTACCCATTTCGCCGTAGACCTGAGAAAAATGCTCGTCGGGAGATCTCTTTATGCTGTAGGTTCTCCCGCTGCATCTGCTCCAAATTGGCGTTGCGGGCCTCTATGATTTTATTCCAGGGAGTGAAAACATCGCCGGGCGTTTCAAAATTGTTCATGGTGAGAATCAGCGGGTGGAGTAGGTAATGACCAATATTTGTACAGTAGTTGAGGTGTGCTTTCTGTTTTCCTGTTAACAGATCCAGGCTGACGGTGGGCCCCATCACCGTATAGGTACTCGCCCTACACGCCTCAGCACGCCACTCGGCAGGAATCTCGCTATCGGGAGGATTATCCGGCACAAAGATTCGCGCCAACATCCAGGGTGTGAGTAGCAGGAAGCCCCGCCAATGATCTAGCGGAGTTTCGGTCAATTCATCAACGGCCGGTTGTAACCAGCCATGTTCGGGGAGTAGGTCGTTCAGTGTCGATAGTGACCCCTGATCCGGCATCCCCAAGAACATGGCCAGTGTTTGCAGCTGTTTTGATGCATTGGTCACCATGGTCTGGCATAGACTCCTGCATACATGAAGTAGTATCGGAGCAGATAGCCACCAGCCAATACCAGAACCGATGCCAGCATAATTTGGGCGGGTGACCGCCAACCTTTGATGACGCCTTTCAGTTCGATAAAGAACGGAACCAGCAGGCCAAAACAGGTAAATCCGATGAGCCATCCCATATCGTTCCAGAGCAACTGTGCTGATACCATGGCAGACTGAGAGCCGCGCTGTAGATAGAAGAAGAACGAGAAGAGAATGACCAGTTCAACGGCAATAAGGATCAGGTCTATGCGCTCGTAAAAGATGCGCAGGGGACGATCCTCTTCAAGTCATCAATGTAATAGACGTTGGGTTGTGTACCCAGATGGGCCAGGAGCGGACGCGCTGTGCCGCTGGCCACCATTTTTGTCACTGGATTGTCATGCTTGTCCAGATCGCCAAACATGCGTGCAGAGCCGACGCAGGTCTCCACGCAGGCGGGCTCCTGCCCAAGCACAACACGTTGCGCGCAGAAGTTGCATTTATCTACGCTTGGCTGACTACGGCGATAGATCTCTTCTCCATAAAACTGCTTACCCTCCCTAACATCGCTGTAATTGACATCGTATCGGGCGTCATAGGGACAGGCCATGGCACGCGCCCTGCAACCCATGCAGAAATCCTCATCCACCTGGATGATGCCGCTCTCCAACTGGAAGGTGGCCCCGGTAGGGCAGACACTCATACAGGGGGGGTTACTACAGTGGTTACAGAGGCACGGGAAGAAGCGCCGGTGAATCTCTTCAGCCGAGCCAATCTCCTTGTCGTGTACATAGGTGCGCCATTTGTTTTTCCAGACAGGGGTCTGGTTTTCTGTCGCACATGCTGTCATACAAGCATTGCAGCCGACGCAGGTATTCAGGTCGATGACCATGGCATAGCGAGTCATGCTACACCTCCTTTAGGGTTGTTGATTTTATTGATTCTTATGGTGAACTCCTGTGATCTGAATCCAGCTACCACCGGCTCAATCAGATGGGGGATCCGCTTGTTGGTGGCGATACCCCCATATGCATGACTACGGGTTAGCTGTGGATTCTCAACACCGAAGGAGGAGTGTAGGAACAGGGCATCTCGGTGTACCTTGCGAGTAACATAAGCCTGGCCACTCTGCTGCTGGTTGGGCAACGTATTAGTCAGGCGAATCCAGTCACCATTTTTAATGCCGAGTGCCTCGGCTCGATCGGGATGAATCCAAACACCACGATAGATTTCAGCCTTGAAAATGTTGATGGCATTCAGGATAGGGTTATTGCTGTTGGTCGAGCCATAAGAGACGGTAGGTGTCTTGCCGTAGGTAAAATAGAACTCATCATGATCCAGTGGCTTCTCCATGCCGGTATCTTTGCGGCAAATGGTAGGGATGTCGGTAGCTAATACACTAAAGACAGGCCCCTCTAATATGTATTGGCCTGTCAACTATTGGTGCGATATTTATAGTCATACTCACCCCCTTGTGTATGTAGGTTAACTTAATTTACTGCCCATCTTGTTGTTTTTTATAATGAAAATAATAATTATTGCTGTTAAAAACAAATATTCACCACTGTGAGACTCCCCACACGGAGTCCGGCGCCCAGAAGCTGCTGTTACCTACATCTCTTCATCAACTCACATGTATTCATATAGCAAGCCCTTGGCTCAGGACACGGGGGGCAATCAACGACGGTAGATCACTCTGATATGCGCGGGTCGGAACCGCCTGACTTCTCTTCGTCGTGGAGCTGCCTCTCTCAGGAGCCTGTTCGAGAATAGGACACCTACTGCGGAAAGCCCATTTTGGCCCTTTTTGCCGCTCATTTTCGTTGAATAAGAGTAACTATTCGCCTCAAATGAC
>JBEVXV010000177.1:0-3397 GCA_040505915.1 Sedimenticola sp.
CAATTGCAGTGGCAATACCGATTATCTATGTCATTCCTTTTGGTGATGTCACACTTAACTCCATGGCGATGGAAAGAGCCTGCCCGCAAGCGGGTTTGCATGTCTATAAAAAGGTGAAAGTGGATGGCTATCTTGACAGCAGTGCCGTACCAAGAGACATGGCAAGACATGGTTATCGCTTTATGGAGACCTACGTTATTGGCGGTGGCTATGCCAGATACGACCTTCAGGATGATGGCTCCATCATTGAAACCTTGATGGATCATCCAACAGCGGAATATGAGGTGGTGTACAAAAGTTACTACCGGAAAAAAGATGGCACTTTTCGTCAAGTGTATTCGCGAAAGGAGTCCTCTGTCTATCCATCAGAAGATAACCTCAAAGAGTTGCCGGTAGGAGAAACGCGTATTGGTGGGATGCATCGCTGGCAAGCGCGTAATCGCATTACAGGGGATGTGGTTGGTGAGTGGATCACCTTTGGGCCGCTTCATGGTTGGGTAGATAGAATATTTCTCAACCGTTTGTTTGGTGCAAGCCTGAGTGGATGTGATGGCGTTGACAATTGGGCAGAACAATATAGTGCTAGTTTTCCAGATATATTTCTTCCACCTATGACACGATAAATTAAGGACGATATTATGAATAATCTGAGTACATTTTATACATACGCAAAGTTAGCACAGGCTGCATATATTGACCTAAGTCCATTTCAGCTATCCGGTACGTCGCCCTATAAACCAACGGATATGGATATTTGGGGTCAGAGTAAAAACTCTATTAAAAAACACATGGCAATAACCAGCAACAAGGAAGTTTCGAATATCATATGGCAAGACTACAAAGAATCTGTCCTGTAGGTATTCCTCAACATATTATACAACGAGGGAATAATCGACAGGTGTGCTTTGCTTCGGAGATGGACTTTTCTGCGTATGCAAATTGGTTGAAAGAGGCGGCAGATAAACACCAGGTTGATATACATGCATGGGTACTTATGACTAACCATGTTCACCTTCTTGCAACACCGAATAGAGAAAATGGTATTTCACAAATGATGCAGATAGTTGGCCGACAGTATGTGCGGTACTTCAATCATGCATATAGAAGAACAGGTACCTTATGGGAGGGGCGTTTCAAGTCCTGCGTCATAGATGCTGAAAACTACTTGCTGGTGTGCCAACGCTATATAGAGCTTAATCCTGTTCGTGCAGGCATGGTTGAAAGTCCAGTTGACTATGAATGGTCAAGCTACCAAGCCAACAGTATGGCTAAACCATCAAGATTATGGACACCACACCCAATATGGTTATCACTAGGCAAAGATAATCATCAGCGAGCTAAGAGATATCGCGAGTTGTTTGCCGGTCATGTCGCTCCAGATGTACTTTATAAGTTGCGGGATTCAGTTAACAAAGGGATGGCATTGGGTAATGATCGTTTTAAGTCAGATATAGAGGCATTGACAGGTAGGAGAGTTTCATCTTTAAGGCGTGGGCCAAAACAAAAAAAGAAGGAGGCAGTATGTGTGTTAAAAGATCGGGAGTTTTTACTCTGACCCCAAATATTAAAAACGAAATCAAGGTTGTAGCAAATGAAACTCTATATCAGTGATCTATCACTTTATGTTCTGATGGTTACCTATTTGCCACTGGTCATATATCTATTGGTGCGCCTGCTGCTGAACAAAAATATCAGCAAACTGGCTAAGACGGTATCAATTGCAGTGGGGATACCAATCGCCTACGCCATTCCTTTTGGTGATGTCACCCTCAACTCCATGGCGATGACCAAGGCTTGTCCCAAGGCTGGTCTGTATGTTTACAAAAAGGTAGAGGTGGATGGTTTCCTGGATAGTACGGTAGTTCCGAGGGATATGGCGAGGGATGGCTATCAGTTTATGGAGACCTATGTGAGAGGTGGTGGCTATGCGCGCTTCGATCTCCAGGGTGATGGCGAAATTATTCGTACCGAAATGGATGAGCCAACAGCAGAGTATGAGGTGCGCTATGAAGTCTACTCTCGCACCTTGGACGGTACATTTAGACGCTTGTATTCAGGGAAAGAGTCCTTCGTCTATAAAGGGGAAGAGGGAATAGAAGAGCTGCCGGTAGTTGGTGGCAAAAGATACGGTGGTATGGAGCGCTGGCATGCGCGTAACCGGATTACAAAAGAGGTGGTGGGTGAGTGGATCACATTCTCACCACTGCATGGTTGGGTAGATAGAATCTTTCTACACCGGTTGTTTGGTGCAAGCCTGAGTGGTTGCAATGGTAGATCAAGGTGGCCAAAAGAACATTACGGAAAAAACTTTAGGACGGCGTTACTGCCTTCACGGAACTAAATAAATAGGAGATGTGTGATGAATATTTTAGAAACCTACTATACATTCTCAAAACTTTCACAAGCTGCATACATAGACTTGAGTCTGGGGGTTCTTAAAGGGGCATTACCTGATGATCCATTTACTATTGTTGATGCTGGCTCATCAAAAGACCAAAAGCGCATGCCGAAGGATCTCGGAGAACAGCTCTTTGGTGCTGTTGATAACCCCTCCCCAGACCACTGGACAATCCTCTCCCCCTATCATCTCACCAGCCCAAACAGCGGTCACAGCGACCCGGGCAGTGGTTTTGCCGCCATGCTGTTAGAACATCCTGATCATGGGAAAGTTCTTTCAATAGCAGGCACTGAACCAGGAAAGGGTACAGATGAAGGTTCTCAAACAAAATGGGATTTACTTGATGCCGATGCACATGACATCGGCTTTTTAGGTGCTGCATTCAAACAACTTGTATCACTTTACAACTATGTTCAGGTACTAAAAGCACCAAAGGGCAGTACGAACGTAAAACGCCTGGAGGTTCATTCAAGAGACTATATCCAACCGATTGGAACAGAATATGTTACCGAATTTGATATATTCGGTGGGCCTTACCCTTTAACAGCACCGCCTACATTCTGGTGGATAGAAGAGCACAATGATGGAATATCATTGGGTGATCCTCTCCTTGCAGAGGGCGAGCAACTGACAGTAACCGGGCACAGCCTGGGTGGACACGTGGCAGGGCTGGCTGTAGCGCTCTTTCCTGGCCTGTTTACCCAAGCCTATACCTTTAATGCACCTGGTTATAATCCGCCATCAAGCCTTCTCTCACAACCAGGTGGGGCCGATGATTTGCTTGATCTATTTAGGCAATTTGGTGAGTCACCTGCTGATGTCTCCTCAATCTCAGAAAACAGAAAAGGGGACGCATCTATTTTTAGAAACAGAAAAGGGGACGCATCTATTTTTAGAGGACAATAAACAGAAAAGGGGACGCATCTATTTTTAGAGGACAATGGAGATTGCTATGCCAAGAAAGGCGAGAGTTTTGGTACCAAACTGCCCACACCATAT
>JBEVXV010000178.1:0-3708 GCA_040505915.1 Sedimenticola sp.
TTAATGCATAAGTGTGTGCATTTCCGAACACAGAGTCTAATTCCGAACACAACTGGGTCTAATTCCGAACACATTTGGGGTTTTAAAAAATGCAACTATATAATGCTGCAACAACCAGCAGAACATACATGTATGTAACACATTTCATTGTAACTACATGCACAATACTGAGTCCGTCATGAGACAATAATCAATAACCGTCCATGGGACACGGATGTCCCCACTGGCAGCCATTGATCATTCCAAAAATAAATTGGTTCAATTCGGCCAATGGAAACTAAAAAACTGACTGTTAGAAATCACTGTTAGAAATCACTGTTAGAAATCACTGTTACGAAGTGGGACGGACCTACGGGCGGACAAGGGTAAAACATAATGTCCCCCAAATAAATTTGTGGGGACATAATGAGGAAATTTCTTCCAACATACAGCGTCATTTTACTTGGTAAAATTTGCAGATGCGATAAGGCTAGTTCATTTTGATCATGTTATACATGTATAATATATATCCACCCCGACTAGTAAAATTTCACTACGGATCTCCGAAAATACACCATATTTCCCATAAATGACATAAAAATTGACAAAATTTATGCATCTGCTCTGATATATTTTGACAACTATAGATGTTATTTACGGGAAACATAGCTAATTTTCAAAATAATTTTCGATGAAAATCGGACACACAATAGGCCAATAATTAGTGTGTTTACCCAACTATAAGTTTCACATGTATCAGTTGGCAAATGTTATGCCTGCGAGTTTACCTGACCATGTCAACTCACTTGCCATTTAAATGCAAACAGAGTTGATAGTCAACAATATTTGCATTCAAATGGCATGTCTTCAACTGTCTCCATCAATTCATCAGTTGCGCACTGGAAATGAAACCTCTTGAAACAATGTGAGCATTCTATGTAGTCGTCATACCCTTGTTCGCAGGCATAACATTTGCCAACTGATACATGCTGTGCATCATCCGAGTCTGAGTCATTCAACATTTTTTCTCTTAATATTCTCTTCTTTTCTCTTTCGTCTGCCTTTCTCTGTCGCTTAAACACTTGTTCACGCTTCTTCCGATCTTTGTCTTGTTCACGTTCCTTTCGTTTCTGTAGTCGCTCTTCCTTGCGTCTCAACTTGTCGTGAAGCTCTTGATCTTTCTGTGCTTTCTTCTCTACTAACAATTTCCTATACGCCGACCCTGTTATGGCCTTGGGCAATGCTGTTTTCTTGGCCCTGCTCTTAGTGTTAGAAGTTGACGTGGTAGCGACAGGAATGGCAAGAAATTTGCTAAATGGGGAGGCTGGTGGGTTGGGGTTGATAGTTTGTACCGTTGGTGTAATTGGTAACTCTGGGGGTCCATGTACCTGCTCACTATCACCTGCTTGGGAAGTTCCGGGAAGCAGAGACCGCGGCGACACAGCAACTGGCTCTAGAACCTGACCATTAGTGACGTCACCCTGAGACGGTGATAACACCGGCACAACAGCTGGTTCCCGTGTCTGATCAGCAGTATCCACTGGGGGAGTAACCTCATCCTGAGATGGTAGTGGTGGGATGTCTGATACACTCGGGGTGTTGGACAGCACACTGACACCAGCCACTGTAGCACTCGTGCTGGGTGTAGGCGTTTCGGCAAACAGTTTGCTAGGTTCAAGCTTCACCGACTTAGTGACTGCCGCAGGATTCAGTGGGTATAGCCCTGCCTCGAGGAAGCCATTCACGGCTGCATCGACAGTCGTACTGCGTGTCCACGCCTGTTTGAATACTCGGGCAAATGTTCTCTTGGTAACTAACTCGCCTACGTGCTCGGACTGCCAGTCTCTAACCGATTGTTTCCAGGTTTGTTTCAGGGAACTAAACAGTCTAAGGTCCAGGGGCTGCATTACATGGGACGAATGTTCAAGAAGGCAATACAACTCTATACCACTAGCAACGCATGTGTCCGATGCTTCAATGGTAACATGGGTGCTGTGTCCATCTATTAACAACAGGACTGGCTTCTTCACTTTCTTCTCTTCTATGGCAGGGATGAATACATTAGTAAGCCAATTGCAGAAGACCTCGGAATCCATCCAACCTGAATCAGACCGACCGAGCGCAGCTTCTTCAAATCCCTCTAAAGGGTTATACGAGAACCTCTGACCCGGGAATATTATCATAGGTGGCACGTAGTGTCCTGTAGCACTCGATGCTGCCATCACAGTAAGTTGTGTCTTGTCACTATTTCCATAACTATAGACTACTGGTGCGCCCTTGCATCCAATAACCTTACTTCCTTTAACACAGAGCGAGAAACCACTTTCGTCAGCGTTGTACATCCTAGATGGATCTGTCAGTATAGTTGGGTCACCCAGCTCCGTTTCAACATACGACTTTAGGTCAGAAAACCACCTCTCGATCTTCTCAGCTGACAAGATGGCCCTCTCCTTTCCCAGTTGTAGAGTAGTTCTTACGGTTAGCTGTGGGTGTCTCCCGAAGAATGCTTTCAGCCAGTCCTTTCCTGGACGGTTGTTGCGAAACGGATTTTCCCGTCCATCCTCATCGAGAATTTTCTTCACAGTGCTGAGCAGCTCTTTACGTGTACGACCGTACCCGATTTTAGACATACGCACTGCCCACTCCGCCAGACGATTCTCTTCGTTTGTCGACAGAACTGTCTTAGGCCCAACTTTGTTGCTTTGATACTTTGTATGAACAGCGTCATGTAGCGTTGTTTTTGGAATACCATATTCCTTAGATGCTCTGGTCATACTTATGGCGTCGTTCCGCACTAGCTCGGCGACATGTTTCAGAACGTCTGGGTCATACTGCTTCCGCTTTTTGGCAGCGCCAACCTGACGACTCATTCTGTCTGAAACATAAACATGACATTGCGATGAGTGTTTGGTCAAACATGGGCATATGTATGGGCATTGCCGTATATCTGTAGATGAGACACGGTACTTGTATGGTAGTAGTGTTCAGCAATTTCCAAGGATTGACTGACTGTATCTACTTTGTACTAGGCTATATTGCATACACCGTGCACACATGGATGAATGGTGCGTGTACATGGCTGTTGGGGACACTAATCGAGTATTTGCATGTAAAAAGGTACCACATAGCATGGAGGGATTGGTAGGGCAAATGACACCATTTTGGCCCATAATGACGTAAAAACAGTGATTTACTGAACAAAGCTGACATTGCAATGCCACACCTGCCGCATCGCTACCGCCGCCCTTGACTACACAGAGTACATGTTGGTAAGGGTCTACAATGGTATAGTGAAATATGCCCATTCACCGATTATGTTCGGAATTGCACTTATATACCGTTGGACGTGAGCCTATTACCGAACACCACCATAACTCATATTACGCTGCATGTATTTACAAAATGAGTTATCTAACTTGTACACATGTTGTTTACGATTCATTTACCAAATGACATCACTACATACGCACAAACACTATATTCGTACACTCTTGCAAAATATGTCAATAATATTAGCAAACCGCTAAAGTACGTACCTCCTGGACGGGTATATCGGGAGAAATAGCAAAAACCGGCCCACGCCTGTCCCGTTGCTCCTTCACAGCCACGAGGTCGTCGCAAAAGGATGTGACGTGATAATTGTGACGTCATCTTAAAGTTGTGTACATCGCATTGGAGCTTTTTCATATTATACTATAGTGTTCGGAATTGGCCTCAGGTTCGGCATTG
>JBEVXV010000179.1:0-4773 GCA_040505915.1 Sedimenticola sp.
CAACAAGGCCTGTACCTGTTAAACACTGCGCATATGAAGGGTCAGTTAATCTGAGTACAGGTGGGTCTGTTTTCTTTAGCGGTGAGGCCTTGGCATAAAGATCGCCTAAGGTAAGTGCCATTCGGATAAGTGGCTTACACAAAATAGGGGGCATATCTGTCTCTTATTGGGGATAATCCCCCTCATGCTGCCCCACCGCCTCTCTACTCGTTCTCGTATCCGCATCTTTAGTGAGGGGCGAAAGCTTCTGCTGCTCGCCCTGCCATTGATGATCAGTCAACTGGCCCAGACCGGTATGAGTTTTGTCGATACGGTAATGGCTGGCCGCCACAGTGAAGTGAGCTTGGCGGCGGTGGCTGTCGCCTCCAGTTTGTGGATTCCGGCATTTTTGACACTGACCGGCATCCTGATGGCGGTTACCCCCATTATCGCCCACGCCAACGGTGCCCGTCAGGGTGAGAAGATCAAACACACCGTCCAGCAAGGGCTCTGGTTGGCCCTCTTTAGCGGTGTCGGTTTTATGCTATTGGTGCGCAACCTTGGGGGGATTTTTGAGTTGCTCCAGGTAGAGCCCCTTGTTCTTCTACAGGCTCAGGGCTACCTTGAAGCTGTGTCATGGGGAATTCCCGCCCTGGCAGCCTTTCAGGTGTTAAGAAGCTTTAACGAAGGGTTTCATCTCACGCGGCCCTATATGTATGTGAGTCTGGCTGCCCTGCTCTGCAATATTCCTCTCAACTACATCTTCATCTACGGCAAACTGGGGTTGCCAGCAATGGGCGGCGTAGGTTGTGGCTGGGCCACCACCCTAGTCATCTGGCTGCAGCTACTGCTCTTGTTTGCTCACACGCTATTCAACCCCACCCTCTCTCGCACCGGCTGGCACCATCACTGGCAACTACCCCGGCTGAGTCTATTCATCGATATATTGAGGCTGGGCCTACCGTTAGGGCTCACCATACTCATCGAAGCCAGTATGTTTACCCTTATTGCGCTCTTTATTGCTCAGCTGGGGACGACGGTAGTTGCAGGCCATCAGGTGGCGATGTCCTTCGCCTCCCTCGCCTTTATGGTCCCGTTGAGTCTCTCCATGGCGATAACCATCCGTTGCGGTTACAGTTTGGGGAGCGGTCGGCCCAGTCGTGCCCGTGCTATTGGTTATATGGGCATTGCTATCACCCTCTGTAGCGCCGCCCTACTCTCTGCGATTATGCTGCTGTTCCCCGATGGGATTGCTTCGATCTATACGGTTAACCCGCAGGTCAAGATGCTGGCGGCGGAGCTGCTACTACTTGCAGGTATATTTCAGTTTTCAGATGCGCTGCAAGTGAGTGCCGCCGGAGCCCTACGCGGATACAAGGACACCCGGTTTGCCTTTGTCGTGAGTGTTATCTCCTTCTGGGGCCTTGGTCTACCTCTGGGCTACACATTGGGGTTAACCGATTTTTGGGGTGAGCCTAGTGGGCCTCATGGTTTCTGGAGCGGCCTGATTGCAGGCCTCACCCTCGCATCACTGCTGCTTGGGGGACGATTTATCCACCTCAGCCGTAAGCGGATTAGAGAACGATATGGTTGAGGATTCTATGATGATGAGTAAATTCAACGGCTTCCCTGGTGAGTGCATTCCTTTCCTGCAGCAGTTGGCCGATAATAATGAGAGGGAGTGGTTCAATGCCAACAAGGCGCGTTATGAATCCTGTGTGCGGGAGCCGGCCCTAGCATTTATCGAAGAGATGGCCCCCCATCTAAGCACCCTTTCACCCCACTTTCGTGCGATCGCAAAAAAGAGCGGCGGCTCTTTGCTGCGGGTCTACCGTGATATCCGTTATACCAAGGATAAGACCCCCTATAAGACCAATATTGGCATACAGTTTCGCCACGAACTGGGACGTGATGTCCATGCCCCTGGATTTTACCTGCACATTGAGCCGGGGGAGTGCTTTGTTGGCGTCGGTATATGGCACCCGGAATCGAAGGTACTGGCGCGGATTCGCGACTTTATTATCGATAACCCCGCCTCATGGAAAAAGGCGCTGGCGCATAGCGCTTTCAGAAAAAACTACACACTCGTGGGTGAGAGCCTGATTCGACCACCCCGTGGATATCCTGCCGATCATCCTCTACTTGAGGACCTGAAGCGGAAGGACTTTATCGCCTTCAAGCACTTCGACTGCAAAGAGATAAACCAAAAAGAGTTTGCCCTATCTGTTATCCGTAGCTATAAACAGGCCGAGCTGTTTATCTCCTACCTGTGCAGCGCGGTAGGGGTAGAGTATGAGTAGGCGGCACACCCGTTAATGGGATTGCGCGGGTAGCGACTATCACCCCTTGAGCTGCTTCAATGCTGCCTTGGCACGCTTCTCTACATCCTTCATATCATGGAGAACGGCATCGATATCCTGGCGCTGCTGCTTCAGCATCTTGCTGCGATCATGGATCATATCGATAAGATAGGTCAGCTGCCCCTCTTCTCCAGGTTCACTGTCGTACATATCAAAGACAGTCTTAACCTCCGCCAATGAGAAGCCAATTCGCTTACCTCGTAATATCAGCTTCAAACGAACCCGATCACGTTCACAATAGATCCTGCGACGCCCCTTTCGTGTGGGGGCGATAAGGCCCTGATCTTCGTAGAAACGTATCGCCCTTGGTGTTACATCAAACTCTTTGGCTAGCTCAGAGATCGTATAAGAGGTGTCTTTCATATTGTTATAATCTTCTACCCGAGCGGCGTCTGTGTTGTTGGAGTTCACATTCTATCTCTATAGTGCGAGCCTATAAAATAGGTATTCGTCACAGCATAGACTATTACTTACGTTAACGTAAACGTTATAATGTGCCTGGCACATAGGTAGTTAGCGGTACCCGATGCCTTCCCAGAGCAACATATCAGAACAGATATGATTCTGTTAATTATCGTCTGGCACTGACTATTTTGATAATATGCAGTGGCCTTTATAGATTGAAAACCCAAAACAAATTCCCGTAGAGAGACAGCAAAGATGATGGAGCTTTTACAACAGACCTATTACAGCAATACCCTTCAGGTTTGGCTGACCTCCCTGGTAATTATTGCCACTTCTCTATTGTTGGGGAAAATTGCCTACTGGATTTTTTCCAAGATAGTAAGAACAGTAACACGTCGCACAAAATACCGGCTTGATGACATTATCGTCGATATGGTTGAAGAGCCGGTGGTCCTACTATTGGTTGCCACTGGCATCTGGATCGGGCTCACACAACTGATCCTGCCTGAGATGCTGCAGAGTGCTATCAGCAACGCCTATCACATAATATTTGCACTGCTTATGGGCTGGATGCTGAGTCGGCTGTTTGATGCGGTCTATCAGGAGTACCTAATCCCATGGGCATCGACTACTGAAAACAGTCTTGATGATCAGTTGATGCCTATTTTGCGCAAAGCCATGAAAATGATCATCTGGTCGATGGCCGTTATCATTGGTCTCAATAATGCGGGTTACAATGTCGCCGCTTTACTCGCTGGCCTCGGTATCGGCGGACTTGCTCTTGCCATGGCCGCCAAAGATACCGTCTCCAACGTCTTCGGTGGATTCACCATCTTTACCGACCAGCCATTTCGTATCAATGACCGTATCAAGGTTGCAGGTTACGATGGAACAGTCTCTGAGATCGGAGTGCGCAGCACCCGGCTGAGAACACTTGAGGGGCGTGAAGTCTCCATACCCAACTCCGAGTTTGCCGGGGCACCGGTGGAGAATATCTCACGGGAGCCCTCCCGCAAGATTGTCCTCAATCTGGGACTCACCTATGACACCCCACCTGATCAGATGCAGAAAGCGATGGATATCCTAAAAGAGATCTGCGACGGTAATGAGAGTACAGAAGAGAGATCGACCATCGCATTCAATGCGTTTGGTGACTTTGCCATGAATATTTTCTTCATCTACTACGTGCGCAAAGGCGAGGATATAGCGGGCACTCAAACCGACACCAACATGGCCATTCTGCGCCGGTTTAATGAAAACGGCCTGGAGTTCGCTTTTCCTACCCAGACAATCTACAACATCAGAAGTGAAAACGGCTGAGTAATTCACTCTATCTGCTCTATTTCACAGTTAACCGATAGACCACTACCTGCATTCTGTGCGGGGTGCTATATTTCCATATAGAGACAACTGATCAGGAGTTCCGCCGTTATGAAGCTTTTTGCACCCCTGCTACTGGCAGCTGCCCTGCTTCCTTCGCTCTCAGTGGCTGATGTTCTGCTACTGAACGCCATCACAGAAAACCCGGTCAATAGTGCCGAGGGACTCCCTCGCCCCACCAGTGGCCAGCGTATGAATCAGGTTCGCAAGCGTTACGGCGAGCCCAAACAGGAGCTGCCCTGGATTGGTTCCCCTCCAATAAGCCGTTGGGTTTACGACGATTTTACCGTCTATTTTGAGCACGAGTACGTCATCCATAGCGTTATTCACCGCTAATTTCTTGAACTCACCCCTTTCACGCTTGGGGTCGGTGTCAATTACCCACATGGATGTGGGTAAGGGGCGTGAGCTGGGAGCGGAAGCGTTGCGATAAGATTGTGGAAAAATAGAGCGTTCTTCGCCACAATCGACTCCGACCCGAATGGCACTGACTTAAGCGCCCCTTATACCGTAGGAGCGACTTTAGTCGCGATCAACGTCGCTCCAAACCCTGACTACGCGCCAGACGCCCGGGAGCCTGTCCGAGAATAGGCACCGTAGCGAGGGAAGTCCATTTTGAGTCATTTTTTCCGGTCATTTGAGGCGAATA
>JBEVXV010000180.1:0-8658 GCA_040505915.1 Sedimenticola sp.
AGCTCTTGTTATGTCGAAGATAGTTATGCCGTTTTTCAATTACGAAGGTCCGTTGTTCGCCCGATGTTGAGTTTGCATCATAATGAGATTTTTTTATTATATGTTCAATTAATTTTAACTTTGTTTCAAATCTTTTGTTACAAATTAAACATAAATTAACGCCAAAATAAAATGGCAAGTACGTAGTGATATGTCTCCGCAGTTTCTGCTTGGTTCTAAACAGGTGGTTACAGTTTTGGCATTGCTGAAGTAACATTAAGGACTTAACAGGGTAGTTTTACTCTCCGGTGTATACCAAATTTCTGTCGAGTTCCACAAGTCAATTCAAAATGACGAGGTAATCAAATCAGTTAAGTTAATCAGCGTAAGTTAATTTCCGTGAATAAGTCATCCAATATATTTCAATATGAAATATAGTTGCACATAAGTTCATTTCAGTGAATAAGTAGTCCAATAGAGTTCAAAATGCAATATAGTTGCACATACGTTCCTTCCTGTGAATGAATAATCCAATCCAACTCCCTGGAAACTCCAGTTGTTGAATAATACTGAGAATATATTTAACTATTTATGTTCTAGGCCTACAGAAAATACACTGGCTACATCTTCTGGTTACACTGTCATATATACATTTGAATTTGTCCAATTCACACATCCGGGGGGCTTCCATCATTTCCCCACACTCATATTGTTGTGATAAGAATTCCTGACTTTCCCATAAATGCCCATTATTCCCCTGGGCCTGTCCAGACAGATTCTCCCAACGGTCGCCTGAAGAATACCTCCTGGTCATTGTACTGATAATATGCACCAGTTTTTGATAACTAGCCCCACCAAATCCCGGTGCACGTCAGTACATGACCTTAATTCCCATCAATTATGTACCTGAATTTTTGAAGGTACTGGTGATATCAATTCCTGCAGCCATATGTCTCCATTATCATTAGCAACCCTAATTATTTCATGCTTGAAGCCATTGGTCACTGACAGTTATACTTGATAATAGTTTGCTGTACCATACAGGCAGATAATTGGTGAACTTAGTGGTTTGTGAAGTTATATGAATTTGAGCCAGTCAGGCTGGCGACGTTTCCTGGTTGATCTCCAGTTGGTAGGCACTGAAATGTTCCCAGATTCCCCGCCGGCTGGTTTCTGGCAATTTTTATTTCGCAGCACTTCCTTCCTTGTATTTCCTGTATCCTTGGGTGTGGAGACTACCGCAATACTCCGGGCTCTCTTTTGTACAGCTGGCACCCAGTCTGGTACAATATCAGAGCAATATGGTTTTATCCTGTCATGGTGCATGATTCTGTTCTTGGACTCATATTGCCCTGATAGCTGATACAGCAGATCACTGAGTTTCTTAGTCACCACGAATGGGCCCTTCCAGGGATTTGACCGCAGTTTAGGGCTACGTCCGATTTTCCTTGTACTGTCCAAACAGTAAACCAGATCTCCAACCTTGTAACACGTGTGAGCTAATCTTGTGTCATGATCACGTTTTTGATGTTGGGCCGCTTCCTTTAAATGAGAGCGCACGAGATGTTGTATTTTCACCATCCGGTCCCACAGGTCACAGACATAGCCGGCTGCAGACACTGGTTCACAGGGATTCCCGGGAAAACCAAACTTCAGGGTTATGGGCTGATGTACTTCCCGGCCTAGCATTAGCATGTTTGGGCTGAATCCTGTACTTTCGTGGACGCATGAACGATAAGCCGCGGTCAGTAATGGTAGATGTTTGTCCCAATCTCTCTGATTTTCACTGACGATTCCGAAATCATTGCCGACAGTGTTTGGTGATATCGCTCAACCATTCCATTTCCAGCTGGGTGATATGGGGTTGTCAGTGTTTTGTTTACTCCAAGAATTCTGCAAACTTCAGTGAACAGTTTCGAGGTATAGTTACTTCCCCTGTCACTGTGCAAATCCAACATCAATCCCATTCGTGAGGTAAATTCATACACAATTTTGTCTGCCACCGTTTCTGCCAGTTGGTTTGGTATTGCATAAGCCTCTACCCACTTCGTGAACTGGTCCATGACCACCAATATGTATTTATTGTTCTGTTGCGAAACTGGGTAGGGCCCAGAAATGTCAGTGGCCACTCTATCCATGGGCGCTCCAACAACATAAGTCGCCAATGGGGCATTGGCTCTCTTATTTGGTCGCTTCCTCGCACCACATACAGTACACTTCTTTATCCATATTCGAACTGAGTCTTTCATTTGATACCAGTAGAAGTTGCATTTCAGCTTACTCACTACTTTCTTGACACCCAGATGTCCAGAAAACTTTGAATTGTGCGCGGCATCTAATATTTCTTTCTGTAAGGTCCTGGGTACAATGAGCTGCATAACCTTTTCTCCTTTAAATTTGGGGTACCACCACTTATAAAGGACGCCCCCTATAAGTGCTAACTGTGGCCATAGTAGCCACAGGTGCCTTGTACTTGGACTGTATGCTGCAACCTCATTCCTTCCTGGTCGCTCCGAACCAGCTTCTTTCCAATCAAGCACAATGCCAATGTCTGGATCAGACCTCTGTAATCCCGCTAGATCTACATCTGAGTAACCGCTCATGTATGAGGGCCCTTTAAACCCCAGAGTAGCATCAGCGGATTGATGAGAGGCTCCAACACCAGTTTCATCAAGGCAGCCAGAAGACTCCTCGATAACTTCATCTGCTTTCGACGTCCCAGTTTTAGCCGCCTCGTGCTCACTTACTTTGATGTGTCGGATAGACCCCGCCGACAAGTAGTTACTTGCCCTCATATAGCACGTCTGCAATAAGGCTACAACGCCAATCGCCATCATTATAGCGAAGTGTTGTAGAAAGTGTAACCAATTGAACACAGATCTTGGAGCAACTGTCCTTGTGATCCCTGGAACTGCTACCGTACCCGGGGCAAGTCTATTTATCCTCAATGGCACAACGTTGTCCACTTGCATGAATGATGACCACTGCTGATGCTTCTTTTGGCAATCTATACACCCGGAACATGGTAACTCAGAGAGAATAGTTTGTCCATCATAACAATCACAAACAGCGGGGTCACATTCTAACCGCGAAAGTGCATCCGCATTGCCGTGTTTCTTGCCCTTCCTATGCAGTACGGTGAAGTTGTATTGTGACAAGATTTCTAGCCATCTTGCCATCTGATTTTCTGGCTCTTTGAAAGACATTACCCATCTAAGGGCACTGTGGTCAACCCTTACTAGAAATGTTCTTCCCAGTAAATATTGTTTGAAATGCTGTATGAATGTTACCATTGCCAACATCTCCAATCGTGTTACACAATACTTGCGTTGTGGCTTAGTAATCGACTTACTAGCATATGCCACTGGCCTTTCCTCTTCTCTTCCCGTCTGTTCACACCATTGCATTTGTGATAACACTCCACCCACACCACGGTCCGAGGCATCTGTGTCCAGAATAAACAAGCCCGTGTCTTGTGGTAAAGCCATGACTTCTTCCCCGGTGAGTACCGTCTTGAGATCCAGAAATGCTTGTTCACACTCATCTGTCCACATGAATGCTTGTCCGGCCTCTAACAAGCGATTCATAGGGGCTGCTCTAACGGAGAAATTTTTGATATAGCGCCGATAATAAGAACAGAATCCCAAGAACGAACGTACCTGTGTAACCGTTTGGGGTCTTTTCCAATTTCCAATGGCTTCCACTTTCTCCCTACTGGGCTTAATTCCATGTTTTGTCACCGTATGTCCGAGAAATGATACCTCAGGTCGAAATAAATCACACTTTTTGGGTTTCAGCTTACATCCAGCTGAGTTCAGTCGTCTAAACACTTCTTCCAACCTCTCTAGATGAGATTCAAACGTTTCTGAGAATACGATTATGTCATCCAGATAAATTAGCAAGATCTTCCACTGTAAACCTCTAAACACCAATTCCATGCACCGTTGAAACGTACTTGGCGCATTGCATAATCCCATGGCCATTTTGTTGTATTCGTAAAGACCACTCCTTGTCACAAAGGCCGTTTTTGGTTTGTCCTCTTCACGTACTCGCACTTGCCAATACCCACTCTGTAGATCCAAGGTAGACAGAAAGTTGGCATTACCCAGATTGTCCAAACAATCATTGATTCGCGGTAATGGGTATGCGTCCTTGAGAGTGACGTCATTCAGCTTCCTGTAGTCCACACATGGTCGTATTGTTCCATCTTTCTTCAAAACGTAGACCATTGGGGATGCCCAAGGCGATGATGATTCACGAATCACTCCTGCTTTCAGCTGTTCTTGTATGATCTCCTCCTCTTTATTCAAAAACGCCCTTGGTGGTCGTCTTGGGGATTGTTTAATGGGTCTCGCCGCATTGGTATCAATGCTATGTTCCACAATCGATATCTGTCCCAGCTCAGAACTGGATTTGGCAAATAACCCTGCGTTTTCACTCAACAGTTTGAACAGTTTTTGTTGTTCCTCTTCTGTCAATGTTTGTGCAGATCGATCAAATAAGTCTTGAAGATGACAGGGCAAGCTATTTCGGTTACATACCCTATTCAGCTTTAGGCTTGTTTCTATATGGTTCGTCTTTTGATCCTCCGTGTCTTCGAATGGTACACTTCCCGCAACTTCATGAATCACTCCCAAGGTAGCCCCTTTCTTGAGTAGAATTTCATCCATCGAAATGTTCAGTACCCTGACTGGTAGGCCGTCATTGTTGTAAGTTGTGTCAACTAATGTATTCGCAATTAAAATGTCACCTTCATCATGTTGTCTGTCTTCTATAATTATACCAACATCATTTGAGAAACAGTCATTGTCAAATTGCCCTTTTACTATCATTTCACTGTTAGCCGGTACTCGTACATTGTTCTTGCAGTATACTTGTGCACACAGTGGTAATTTCTCAATGATACAAGGATACCGCTTCCCATTCAATTTCAATCCAGTTTTGGTACCAAGTAAATAATTATGTTCCAACAGAAAGTCCAAACCAATTAATCCATCTTCTTGTATATCTACCACATACACTTCCCAAGTAAATTTGGTATTTCGGGCCTGAAAAGTTATGTTGGCGGTTCCCTCAATCTTCAGCTGTCCTCTATCAGCAACTTCTAATCTAATAGACGGATCTGGTTTATGAAGAGAAACGTTTGTCACCGACGACATTTTATTAAACACATCCGATGACACAATCGTTACTGCACTACCAGTGTCCACTACAAATTTACACTCTAAGGAGTCTATATTTAAAGGCAAAAACATTGTTACTCCAGCTTTCACCATTTCACATGACAGTTTGGTTGTTTGGACCGAGCCCAGGCCGTCAGGCTCGGTCTGATTTAGTTTCCCCTCTGCTTACTTGCATTCACTCCCGTGGGACACTCATTTGCATAATGTCCCAGCTTGTGGCATCGATAACACTCAACTGTTGCTTTGCTATACGCTCCATTAGCCTTGTTTCCCTGAAATAACTGTTGACCAGGCTGTTTGAATCCCTGTATAGGTTTGGGTTCTCTCCACTGCCTGAGTTGGTCAGCTACTATCTTCTCAACTTCAGCCATCGTCATAGTACAAGTCTGTTCCTTCTTCTGCGCCGTCTTCACTGGCTTGGGATTGACTCCATCGGTGTTCCTCGGCTCTTCAAATTTAACCATGCGAACCTTCTGACCCCTTCCAACGTCCTCCCTCAGACTGTTATAAGTCTCTACCATTTCCCTTGCATCGTCAATGGTTTGTGGATCTTTCATCCCTACTGCCACAGCCAATTGTTGATCACTCATTCCTTTTAGAAAATGCCTGACACTGATGGTCTCCCTTGTCCTCGCATCAGCCGTAGGGTAACCTTTGATCACTAGACGCTTAATATCAGCTGCATATTCCAGCAATTTCTCCCGTTGTGTTAACTTACGCATCTCCAATTCATTTAGATATGAGGCGCTGGTCCTCCTTTCTTTAAACCTTGATTCAAGTGCATGCTTCAATGCATCATACGACTCGGTCGATACCTGCGATAGTTGGTTGAATACATATTCCGCAGCATCCCCACGTAGGCTGCTTGTGAGCCTAAACAATTTGTCATTTTCCGTCCATCCGCAGGTAACAGCAGTGGAGTGAAATGGCTTGATAAAGCTATCCCACGACATTTTCCCATCAAATATCAGTTGCCTCGGCAACGGAATATCGTAGTGTCGTTGCCTAAAACCATCAAATAATGGCATATTTGGCACAGGAGATTGGGCACTGGCTCCGTCCTGCCGCTGTCTCTGGGTTCCCAACGGTTCTTGCTGCAATGCACTTAACGGTGCTGGTGCTGAAATTTCTGGTGTATTTGGAGGATTTCCGCTACTGGTCGGCAGGTTATTTTGACGGGCATAACGGACTTCGCGTTCCAGTCTCCACTGCTCTGGTTGAGTATCGCCAGATTGACGCATCCTCTCCTCCATTTCCCTAATGACTCCATCCTTTTCCTTACACATGTCACTCATCCTGTCTTGGTAGATTCTGATCATATCCGCATGACGTCGCTCATGCTGGTCATCTTGTTGCCTCAATAACTCCGTTAACCTATCACAATTACTATCCGACTGAACTTGTTTTTCAGCCATCTGCTGATCGGCAATCATCAATTGACGTTTCAATTCACGTATATCCTCTTCCATGTTGTTATGCTCGGTGTCATCCATTGGCTCTTTTTCTTTGTCTGCTACCCGTTTTGGACCCATTATAGCTAATGTTATTGCACAAATATACAACTACTTTCACTCAGATTCGACCCGTGGATGGACCAGCACTTGCCATCGCTAACAGGCTGGTTAATCTTGCGTTTTCTACTTCCAATCTCAATATTATGTCGTGTTGCTCCGTGACAATCCTCATTAATCGGGTTTTAATTGCTTCAACAGTTAAACCAGTACGTTTATCTTCTATACGTGCTTCATCTAGTAAGTTTAATTTTCTTAGATAACTTTGCTTTAGTGTCTCATCAAGATCGTCTAATTCTCGCTGGCAAGAACTCAAACCAGACATACTAAAACGGCATCCGAGAAATACAATGCCACACAGTTAGTCTATAAATCTGGAGAATAATTGTAGGACTATTTAATCCGTCCTGGCAAAGCACTCAAAAGGAAACAAAGTCGAATAGTTGTTATTCTTGTTTATACACATGTGGAGGAGAACTGTTGTTATCGGCGGTTAAAGCACTTTCTAAATTAGTTTTTTCCCATTCTCATTCCTTTATTATTGAGTCTTTTTCATTTATTATTTTGATCAGTCTATTTTTTTTATAAGATTCAATCGTTGTACTATAAGTTGTTTTTTTTCTTCTCTGTATAAATGTTCTAGAAGATTTGTTTTCTCTAACTGAGTTTGCTTTAGTGTTTCCTCAATATCGTCCAATGCCTTTTGGTCGTCAAGAACTGACATATCGTCACAGCACTATGTTGAATTACACCCTCGCATGATGTTCGGAATCACTGTCGTTATTCTCACTTTCTGACTGTTCTTGCTCTCTAAGTTGGTTTCTTAACCGTACAATTTCAACATTAAGATCGTGTTTTTCCTTACGTGTACTTTCTTTCAACATGCGTATCAATTCTTCATATGATTTAATAATACTGTTATGATTGTCCTCATTTTCTTTTAATTTAAGCGTTAGATTATGACACTCCCATTCCGTTCCATCAAGTCTACTTTCAAGTTCTTCAAACCTGTCTTCAATATTACTTTTAGACGAACGCCCAAGGTGCTCAAATGACCATTCTGTATTTGTTGACGCATCCAGGTTTAATGACAATTCTGTATTTGTTGATGCATCCAGGTTTCTCTGTTGCCCGGCCGGTAGGCGATTGACTGTATTGGTACTGGTTTCTTCCTGCTCAACCTGCCTCTGTTGATAACAACTTAAAGGAATACCCATTCATAACTACTCTGGCCAGAACTAATCATCTCCTCGGAATTGTGTTAAAGTCTGAAATCCCACCGCTCGACACCAATTGTAGCGTAATTTCACCCTCTCACGCTATTACTGTTCTGTTTCGCTGCCACCAGACCTTATGGTCAAATTTCAGTGTTATGGTTCTCGGGTTTTGTCATACCGTGTATTTTGTAACAGTTAATACAATTAACATCACAGGCTTGTGCAACCATGCGCAAATTAAAACACAGCACGAGCGTCCTGCAGCATCTGATGCACAACTTATGTCCACATAATGCTTTTATTCTCCTTTGATGGCAAACTGTCTTACAGTTATCGCAAATTGGGGACATTTGTTAAATAAGACGATCATTTAGGAGTACACTGTTTATTGTGGTTAATAATTACTATATAAGAATTCAAGTCACACAACACGTAATTCAGCACTTTCCCATTTCCCAGTCAGGGACTTGGCTCGACGGCCTTCCCTGACAACACACTTCCCACGTAAAATAATTCCTAGTTGCAATGTGCTTTAAATAAATAATTCCTTCCTTGAATTTAGCACCATGATTCCAAAACTAAAATAACTTATGTTTAATTGTTCCAAAGTGTCCAAAATGGAGTGCCGGTAAAATCCAGACTAGCAATCTCCCTGAGTTGAGAAATCTCAGCCTTTTTATACATTTCGGGTAATTTGGTACCTTAACAATGACCTTTTAGAAAAGTCTACCTTTAATTGACTACCTTAACAGTGACCTTTCAGAAGGT
>JBEVXV010000181.1:0-1952 GCA_040505915.1 Sedimenticola sp.
AAACATGTCAGAGAGATCACGACTCGCTGTGCGATTTGGGCATTTAGCAATTTTTTCATACTTGCGCGTAGTGATGCCGCCCTCGAAACCTTTTCGGCCTTCAGCGAACACACGAGCAACCATTTTAGATTGGCGGGCGTTAAGTTGATCGGCGAAGGAGTCATAGAAGCGGGTTTTGTTCAGAACAAAGTCCACTTCTTTTTTAGCAGCATCGACCGCTTCACTGGCTGCACCGACAAAGTAATTGAGCCAAGAATTTATGCTAAGGCTCCTCCTGTTGTTGCCCCCTAGTTCTCTATAGTAGAGTTTTTTATTGCTATCAATGACAGTAGAGAGACAAGCGATAGAGGGGTAACCAAGTAACTGGGACATGGCGTGATCCGCTATTGACCGACCAACACGACCGTTGCCATCATCAAATGGATGAATCTGCTCAAACCAAAGATGGGCTATCCCAGCTCGGACAAGCCCTGACATGCCGGAGTTGGATAGTGTTGTCCGCGACTGATTGTACCATTCCAGAAAACGACTCATGTTTTCTAGAACTTGTGCTGCTGGAGGAGCTTCATAATGAACGTAATGATCACCTGCTATGCCACTAGCGATAGTCATGGTTCCCGTTCGGTAATGGCCGCGCAAGGTTATATTTCCGCGCTCCTCTGGAACGGCCATCGTTTGCCATCGGTGTAGCATGTCATGCGTTAAAAGATTGTTGCGCTCTTTTCGTGCATCGAGCATCAGCGTAGCAATACCTTCAGACTTCAGGTCGGCGGGGACAGGGGATGTTTCACCACTGATCCTCGCAAGCAGTGATGCTCTAACGGAATCCCGATCCAGGGCTTCACCTTCGATGGAGCTTGTTTTAATCGCTTCCGAGAGCATCAGATCGATGGATATATCGATTTGCGATTGCTCAGTCATACCCTCAATGCGGCCCATTAGGCGTCCAGAGGTGGCGATAAACTCAGCATCACAGCCTTTAAGCGCTAAGGCATCATATTGAAAATCCGGCCATTCTGGTTGCTGCCATATCCATTCCATGGCGTGATTATAGTCCTTAATCACGCCATTTTCCATAAGATACTGGCGTGATTAGTCAAGCCATTCCCGCCAAGTGCAGCTTGAAAAGGATAGGAATTCCAACCCACAAAATCAGGTTCATCCGGCTAAAGCATACTTGGTCTCATGGAGTCCTTTTATTTTTGGCTTGAGAAATTCCATATCCCTGAATCCGTAGGCCATTTTCTGAAGGGTCTTGATCTTGTTATTTGTGCCCTCCAGTGGGCCAGCTGAGCGTGAGCAGGATGCGGTAGCGTTACCGAGGATGCCGGGAGCGACCGTTACCGAAAGCGAACCCGTTGGGCGAATCCTGCGGCATATCGGTGAGCCGGATGTTGCTCCGGTGATCACGCCCACCCGTGGCCCACCGGATCTCTGCCTGGAGCTGGATCAGAGTCTGGCGTGGCCTGATGATGGAGCAGATCAGGTTCCAGAATTCGAGTATGACCAGACGGTGAGCGGGTAGCCGGCATATCCGTCATGAGTATGCAAAATCCGCAGGTCATTTTAGAACCTGTAGGGTATCTTTTGTGCTGCGTACCCCTGTCAGCGGAGTATTGAGGCGACCAGCCCCATGTTCTTGGTGACTGCCCGTGTGTTCACAGCATTACTACTGCCAGAATTCGATTTGTCAGGGCTGAATGCCCCTTCTTGCGACAAGGGAATTGATTGACTTTGTGGGTTGAAATTCCTATCCTTCATTGAGTTTAAATAACACAAAAAAAGCGGGGCAGAAGGAAAAGCAATACCCATGGAATACAAGGACAGCGACCGTATCGTAGGTAACTCCCCGCTTCTTGGGCAAGTACGGGATACTCTGCGTCGGCTCCACTACAGCATTCGCACCGAAGTCGCCTATCTTGGTTGGATCAGGCGCTACATCCTATTCCACG
>JBEVXV010000182.1:0-7596 GCA_040505915.1 Sedimenticola sp.
CTTGTCATAAATAGGGGACAGTGTGTAATATGAGATACCGATAAGCTGTAATTTTAGACTGTATTGTAACAGGAACATAATTATTGATACCGTTCTTCAGAAAGCCGTTCACCAGGGTGGTTAACCTGCTGATTCTTATCATACGTGATTTTATTGTTGTTATACGTCTGACGTCGGATGCCTAGCCAAGTGATATTTAACCAGGTATAAACTGTTACATATGTGAATATATACAGTGTTTTAATTAAGACTGTAACATGTAAACATAGTGAATTTTAAGATTTTAACATATAAACTGAATTTTATGAAGGTGCGTTCTCACCAGTTGAAGTTGACAAAAATAAACTGAATGTTTTAAACTATTATTGAGTTTTATCCTAAAGAACCACGGTGCTACATAGTCTGAACAAATACCTTCGCCATGGAAGTGGAACGGCGCAGATCAAACCGTACGGGGGACTCTACTACACGTGGGAGAGACTATACACTCAGTCGTAATCGTGCATTGTCAAAGAAAGCCTCGTCTTGCCTGAATGAAGCAAAAATTACCCATGAAACCAAGGGAGATAACCATATATTCACCTTCTCTACAGCACTGTATGAGTTATACAAGTCAAATGTAATAGCTTTCCATGAACATCAGTCTAGAGTCGTGGACAGCCTGAATGTGAATGAAATTGTACACATTTATGACAAACAAAACGCTATTGTTGAAACGCAGATCAAAGTCTACCAAAAAACACAAAGTGGACGTGGAAAATCTAAATATACGCTTAACCTGTACCATACGACCAGCCGAGCTATGGCAAATGGTGGGAATACAAGCGCCTTTTCAGGGGATAACAAAAAGATAATAGACACCATTTTAAAGACTCATGAACTGGAGAACCTGGACAAGCAGCTGCATAAAGCAATTATAACTCAGCTAGGAGATATTAGCATTAAAAAGTCTAGTAAAAGTGCAGAACAGAAGGTTTACCGGGTCAAAGCAACGGAAGCAACAGCTGTCCTTGCAATAGACTCACGGTCAAATGAGCTAGATATATGCCGTCATTGCCATGAATTTGTGGAACAGGGAGTATGCTGCGATAAATGCCAGGGATGGCACCATTACGGGTGTGAGGGGATAGATATGAATGAACTTAATGAAGAGAGTGAATATTTCTGCCACTCGTGCAAACGCCTAAATGACTCCCTGTGTCCACTAACAGATGGCCTACTCCGTGGTGATGAATCAGATGCTGCGAATGTAGACGTGGCCACGGTAACTATCGAAAAGTCGTTGATCCAAAATAATACTCATGCAGAAAGGGACAGTGATACTTTGGCAAAACGAACAGTGGTTGGATGTATACTTTCCGGTGACCTACCGACTCCCACATTGAACAGAGACCCACCAGTACCTGCCCCACCTCCAACGCATTCAACCTCTCCACCAAGGCATAACATACGCCGACTGCCATCCATAGTGACGAAAAATTCTGCTATCACCCATACACAAGCTGATACTAGGAATCACGAAGTAAATAATGACAATCTCACACATACAGACACTCTAACCTCATCTAGGATGGACATATCCTCCCATACTACGCATAACGATATAGCACAGCCGAATGTAACACTACAACCAACTACGCAACCCTCCGGCACTATACCTAAGCAGCGTCAAAGAAAAAAGCCTCCACAACAGTCTGAAGAAAATGAACAGTTGAACCTAACAAAGTCGTTAGTAAATAATCTAGAAAGAAAATTAAGTGATCTGGAAAATACTAATAAAATACTTAAGGCTGAACTGAACTCTCGGAAACATGTAGATGACTCCAAGAGAAATGTATATGCAACCCCACAGCCGAATGCTTTAAACGCTTTTGTCATGGGATCACCCCCCGCTACCAATGTACAATATAATACAAATATACAGATGGAAACTGAACTCACACTCCTGAAAAACAAAGTACAAAGTTTGGAAATGGACTCTCTGCGACAAAGGCTAATGACGATTGAACGAGCCATGCTACAAACCCCAGTTGTTAATCAACAAATACAACCGCCTCCATATATTGGATTGGGACCATATACACAACCGCCACCTCTACAACATCCAGTCTACAATCGTCCTATCCAGCCTCTTCCATATATGGGACTGGGACCATATACACAACCGCCACCATATGTATGTTATAATAACCACGCCAGACAATTTAATATACCTGCTCAACCAGTGATGGTTGCTGCACCACACATGTATTATGCCCCGAGACAGAGACAGGCTTATCATGCTCACTATCAGCCAACCAGTATGTATCCACATCACCAACCCTATCCTCCAGTCAGCCCGGCGGAAGCATCCCGACTACAGGGCCACACAGTCTACAAAAGCCCCAGCCAACCAGATGCCAACATACCGCATCCAGGGCAACCGCAAGGACAGACTGACGTGAATACTCCATCTCGTACAGAGGAGACTCCCCGCCGGGATGATAGGAATGAGATGGAAGTTGTTGTGATATCAGATGATTCTGGGGCCGATACGTCGGGTGATGATATTGTCCTCGATCAAAGACAACAGATGCATGACTCAAACACGGATTCTGGCCCTCATATCCATCAGTCGCCCCAGAGTCGATCAGAAGTAACCGTCCAAAACCCCAGCGACGCCTCCGAAAATGAATTAATCACCGACAGAAACCGTAAACAGCAGCCTTTTTTAGGGAACGGCCGGGCCTCCCAACTGTCGTGGAGAGAGACATCAGATACCTTAAATGCACAACACTAAATGTAAAAAATGTTGAAACAAATATGCAGTATGTAATGGACCTTTTAAAGCAGACCGATATTTTGTGTCTACAGGAGACGTGGCTATTCTCTTTTCAACTAGAGCAGCTGAACCAATTAGATAGTAATTTTAGCAGTATCGCCAAAGCAGTGGATGAAGATAACCCAATACCTCCAGTACAGAAACCACGCGGATATGGCGGAGTTGCTACTCTAACATGTAAAGACTCTGATCTAAAATTTAAGAAGTGTAATGATGGAGGAAATAGAATAGTTGTGACAGAAATTATAGCAGAAACGCCCATTTGTCTGTGTAACGTATATATGCCATCAAGGAACTCCCGTAGCTCTCAATCGTACTCTGAAGTAATTGAAGAACTGGAAGAAATTGTTGAAAAATACAAACATTCGCATGCAATAATAATTCTAGGGGATATGAACGCCTCCCTGCAGAATAGGGCCGGAAATGAACAGGACATACAAATTACCAACTTCTGCCATAGGAATGGTCTCACGGTGCTACAAGATGGAACCCCTACTTTCTTCCATGAAAATGGTCGGGATACTGCGGAAATAGACTATATACTCTGCTGCGATAGAGCCAAACACTTAGTCTTGGACGTTAATGTTGAAAATGAAATCCAGTCTGCTAATAACACATCGGACCACAAAGCGGTGTCTGCAACACTGAAATTGAAAATTGAACGTGAGGAAATAAAACCACGGGCTCAAAAACTGAAACCAAAATGGGATGAATGTAATAGGGAGATATACACTACACATATTACAAATAACTTGAAACCTTTTGTACCACCTGCAAACAGCGCTGAACTGGTGTGTTCACTGGGACATTTCTCAGCAACACTGAAAAAAGCCACTGAAACCAGTATACCCAATCATAGAACTGAGTACACACGGAAACGACGTAAAAATAGACCTTGGAGTGAAAGGATTGATGCTGCTATGAAAGCAAATAAGGAGGCATGGTGGAAATGGAGACTTGCAGGAAAGCCCACTTCGTCTAGACATCCAACTGTAAAGCGCAGAATTGCAACAAAAAGGCAATTAAAGAAAGAACAAAGAAGACATGTAAATACACAAAAAATTGATAATCTCGAACAGATAATGAGTATGAAAGACAATGTGAAGAAATTCCACACCTTAGTTCGTAATCAGAGGAAAACTAGTAAAACTACAGTAAAATGCTTAAAAGTGAATGGAAAATCCCTAGAGGGTGGTGATGATATATGTGATGGATGGGCGTCCCACTTCCAAATGCTGGCTGAGAACCTAGTAAATGAAAACTTTGATGAACCTATGAAAAACACATTTGAAGAAGATATAACACACATCGAAAACATTTGTAACCATTCAGACATCCAGATGTCCCCTATAACTACTGCTGAAGTGGAATATGCGTTGAAACGTTTGAATACGAACAAAGCCGCTGACTGTATGGATTTAACTAGTGAGCATTTGAAATTTGGTGGCGAACATGTAACTGAATACCTTGGCGGACTCCTTAACCATATGGCAAGAGAGAAAACTATCTCACCGGTGCTGAAAGAGGGGCTTCTTTCACCCGTCTTCAAGAAAGGTGACGTCACAAATCCATCAAACTACCGTGGGATCACAGTAACCTCCGTTATCTTGAAAGTTATGGAACATATAATTAATAAAAGACATAATAAGATCCTGGATCCAACCCAGTCTAAACTCCAGAAGGGTTTTACAACTGGACAGTCCTCTACAAACGCAGCTCTCATACTATCAGAAGTAATTGCTGAATCAAAGAATAAGAAGCAGCCGTTAATAGTAACCACCCTTGATGCACAAAAGGCATTTGATGTTGTACATCATAACTCGTTGCTGAGAAAGCTATATCTTGATGGAATACAAGGAAATGACTGGCTTTTACTGAAAGATATGTACACTGGACTGACATCAGTTGTAAAGTGGGAAAACATGCTCTCAAGCCCGTTCATCATCAAGCAAGGCGTACGTCAGGGTGGAGTTCTTTCAACGACACATTATAAACGATTCAATAACCCCCTACTACTGCAAATTGAAAACAAGTTCACGGGCGCAAAAATCGGTCACATTAACATTCCTCAAGTAACCTGCGCAGACGATCTCGCTCTTATTACCCACTCGGCCAATGAAATGCAACATATGATCAACAGTGTGGATGACTTCGCTAATAGAGAACGATACCGTATCAACCCCACAAAGAGCAATATATTATTATACAAGAACTCCAACTCGAACATACTACAAACTCAATATCATATGGCTAACAAAGAACTTCCAAAAGTAAACAGTACCACACATCTAGGCATCAGAAGGACTGTGGATAACAAAGCTGACATTGATGAAAAGATATCTATCGGAAGAAAGGCAGCTTATTCACTCATGGGAGCGGGTCTCCATAGTGGTAACGGTCTAAAGCAGTCAATATGTGCGGAGCTCTGGAAATCCGAAGTCATACCGAGAATGCTGTTTGGCCTAGAAACACTCGAACTGAATCTGAAACAAATGGAAAAGCTTGAAAGTTTCCAACGAAAATGCCTCAAGCAGATTCAAGGTCTACCGGATAAAACTCCAAACTCAAGCGTACTGGCTTTACTGGGCATCTTACCAATAGAAAAAGTAATTCATAAAAGCATCTTAACGCTATATGTGAACATTATTAACAATCCTACTACAGTTGATTATGAAATCGCGACTAGGCAACTAGCAATGAAATCGCCGAATGAGCACAGCTGGTTCAACAAGGTGAAAGTTATACTTGAGAAATACAACCTACCAACTGCATATCAACTACTGTCGAATCCACCGCAAAAGCTCGCGTGGAAAAAAATCGTCAGAAGCGCGCTCTACAGCACAGTTAACAACGCATGGCGAGAAGACGTTGCTACAAAACCCTCCCTGAGGTACATCAACCCAGACGCTCTGCAAATGGGAAGACCACACCCAATATGGAATACCGTGCGAGACAACATCCACGACAGCCGAATGGCCCAGCTGAAATGCAGACTACTTACGGGTACATACAACCTCCAGGGAAATAGAGCAGTCTTCAACCAGTACAAGGTCAACCCGCAATGCAAATTGTGTGAAGAAGAGCCAGAAACCAGACAACACTTCCTCGCTGTATGCAGTACATTCGATGCAGAACGGGGCGAATTTCTAAGCAGAACAGCTGACATATTACGGTCATCCAGTGTCGATATAGACAATCCTGAAACATTAACCAGGGTCATTCTGGACCCATCCTGGAACATTGACAATCAAACCCATCTGGACAGTGTGGAAAGGGCAAGCAGAATACTCATCCACCAGCTACACCACAAGAGAATCCGGTTGCTCACTGCTATTGAAAGGCAACAGGGTCTCGGGGATTGTGGCTAATGCGAGTTTCCAGCGATTTTTCAGTTTTCCACACCTGCATATATATGTAAATAGACTGGCACTAACCAAAAAATTTATTCATAAACTCTAATACTGCACATCGTACTCGTGAAACATTAAATATTATTCTACGTCCTATGTGGCGGTTCGTCGATAAGTAAACGACGGTTATCTACAACACAACAACAACAACAACGATGGTTACAAGGGAAGTAACCGCTGCATAAATTTTGTAGTATACAAAGCGGAAGACTAAAATACCCGATGTAAGGTATTTGGCAATGAAATAACCCTATTTAGCTATCAATTACATATAAAAGTGAGGTCTGTAAGCCTAGCAAGGCACTGAAATATCGATCCCATTGTTTACCAATATAAAGCTGTATTTGCACGCACCAAGATTGAACACATGGCAAAATAAATTAACAGGGGGAGTAACTAAGTGCCGAAACCCTTGTCCAAAAAATAGATACATGAAATGCATGGTCAGCTGTCAATAAATTTACAATGGATAAAACAAGAATAAGAAAACAAGTGCGGGACGCAAATAAATAATGTACCTTACGATACAGGATCGTGATTACAAACTATGCTGACAGTCCCTAACGGTAATATTCCACAATACCGTAACTGTACAAAGAGGTTATAGAAACGTAGCTAACCAACTTTACCGTTACAGTGCTGGAAGCGGATTATATCAATTCTGGAGAAGATTCTACTGTACTACCAAACACTTGCTCCCGAGTGAAAAGGGGTATTAATTAAAATAAACAACCAACAGTATACGCTTCTCGCCTCCAGCACTGGAAAGGTCAATTCATATCTGACATATGTGGCCTATTTCACAAACATCGATCAGCTTACAAAAAAGGGTAATTTAATAATAGTAATAATAATCCATACACACCAACATTAGAACACCGTTAATTCGTTTAGCCACAGGGGTCAATGACTGCAAACAATGTAGATCCAGATGAGATGGCTTGTAACGAGCCATCTCATCAGGACCCACACTGTGGTGAAGATATAATTTAATAATTCCTGTACGATTCCATTACTAAAACCGTTTGAATATAAGATACAATTTAATAATTATTATTTATTAATAATAATCATTTTATCTAAACATAGATTGCCCCCTGTTAATGCACCTTGACCGCTAGCGCGCTAACCAATGCTTGCAAAACAGGCCGCAGACCTTATTCAGACGATTGTACGCACATGTGTATTTTATACAATGAACAAGTTGTGGCAGTAGGCATGTATAGAAGAAACTTTGAATTGCTTAATGGCATAATAAAGATACAGCCAATGTCATGTATCTAGCATCAGAATTGCTAATCCCTTGAAGATAAAATAAAGTTGTAAGATGACATGTTAAAGTATTATATATGAGCCCGGCTATGA
>JBEVXV010000183.1:0-5331 GCA_040505915.1 Sedimenticola sp.
CCTAACTCCCGTTTTCATTGCGTCAATTATCAACTGGAGATCTGGATCATTGTACTGCATTATCCGTATCCTGTCTATGCCTTGCTCGGAAATCCATTGAGTAATCCGGCTGGAATCAGCAGCATCATGGTAATTCGCGGTCGTCTGTGGTTCCTGTACCGGGTCAGACATGGAACGGGTGGTCACTGAGCGTGCTGTGCTGGGCTCCTTACTACATGTATCGGTCTTGGCAACTGGGACAGGCGATTCAATTTGCGTACCGATATGTTCAACCATGTTGACTGAGCGTTTAATACATTTGGGACACGGACCACATTGAAGTGTTTCAAGATTATCGGTATCCTGGCATTGACAGTCCCATGGATCTGGACAGCGGGATAGCGCATCAGCATTACCATGCTTCTTACCCGGGCGGTACTCAATAGTGAAGTCAAACGAAGACATAATCTCAATCCATCGCGCAATACGACCTTTTGGCTCCTTCAAACGGAACAGGAATGTCAGTGCTTGATGGTCACTCCTCACCAGGAATTGTCTACCTAACAAATACTGACGATAGTACTCTACGAAATGTCGTACAGCAAGAAGTTCCTTGTCAGTGATGCAGTAATTGCATTCTGCTTTATTCAACGTCCGGCTTCCATAGCTGACGACACGTTCATTGCCATCCTGCAACTGACTAAGCACACCAGCTATTTGTGTGTCACTCGCATCGGTATCGAGAATATAGAGACCATCATTTCTCGGATGCGCCATTACATCTGGACCCATTAACTTGGCCTTCAGTGAATCAAATGCCTGCTGACAAGCTACAGACCACACAAATGGTGCACTTTTGAGCGTGAGTTGGGTTAATGGCCGAACGAGGTCACTAAAGCCCTTGATAAAACGACGATAATAGGAACCGAGACCTAAAATTTGTCTTACGTGAGTCGGGGTGGTGGGAATTGGCCACTGTTGTACTTTAGCGATATTCTCCGGGTTCGGTAGTATCCCATGTGCAGACACTTTGTGCCCAAGAAAATTGACCTCTGTCTGTAACAACTGTGTTTTGTCTGCACGGAGTTTCAGCCCAGCTTTGCGAATCCTACCCAATACCTCATCCACTCGGTCGATATGCTCATCAAAATCCTCACCAAACACCAATATATCATCTAAATAAATTAGACAGGTGTGCCACTGAAGATTTCTTAGCGCGACCTCCATGAGGCGTTGGAAGGTGGCCGGACTATTAGTCATACCCATGGGCATGGAAAGATATTCGTAGAGCCCGTATTTTGTGCAAAAGGCGGTCTTCGGTATGTCCGATTCCTTGATTGGAATTTGATGGAAACCGGAAGTTAGGTCAAACGTCGAAAAGAAACGCGCACCTGCCACAGCATCCAGGCAGTCGCTGATTCTAGGCAACGGATAGGCATCCTTCCTTGTTATACTGTTCACCTTGCGATAATCGACACAAGGCCTAATTTTGCCTGATTTTTTCTTCACAAGACATATAGGGCTTGCCCATGGGGATGTGCTAGGTCTAATGATGTTTTGTTTTTCCATTTGTTTAATCACGTTTTCCTCCTCTTGCGCGAAAGCAATGGGCACTCGTCTGGGTGGCTGCTTGATTGGTACATGGTCGCCCACATCAATAGAGTGCTCCATCAGGTGGGTTAAACCTATGTCAAACTCGTCTTTGGAGAATGAATCTTGAAAATTCAGTAAGGTAGTGGCTATTCTTTCGATTTCCTTCCCTGTTCGGTCAATGCACGCCGACTCATACAAGGATTTCATGTGATCAGGCATCTCATGGGTCTGCACACGCCTAATCTTTGGTGTTTGTGTATATGTACTGGGGTCAGTCCTTTGTAGACGGCACACAGGCGCCGGATTGTCGATCTCGCCTTCAGTTTCCATTGTAACCAGAACATGTGGCTCCCCCACTATATGTTCCGCTGTACCTACAACGGCATCCTGATTGATTGACACATCCGTTGCACCTGGGTTCATTAATCTAACCTTGTGAGTGACGTTCAAATGGGTATCACTTAAGCTAGAAGCCATAACTACGTTGTACCTCTCTTGAAAAGTTGATGTTGGCTCGATTATTATAGTAGTATCCTCGACTGCACACCCCGTGCTCCCATCGACAAATACATCAATAACAGCCTCGCATCTACTTGGTATTATAAAATGATCGGCAGAACGAACCTGTCTAGCTTTCTGTGACCCACCCACTTGCATACATGGGATGGACGTACCCATAAAATTCAATATGCCATCTCCATATTGAATAGTGGCTTTACCACACTGCAGCACATCATGACCCAATAACCCTTCATCCTCAATATCCGCAACAATAATTTCCTGTTCTAATTGAACAGACCCTATATCGACCGTGAACGTGCCCATGCCATAGTTCCCCAACGGTCTACCACTAGCACCAGTCAGTCCCGTTGTTTTTCTCAAAGTAGGGCGCCGGTCCTCCGGAATAGATAGAAATACTGGTTTGGAAATTACTGTCTTTGAGGCGCCCGTATCGACAGCAAAAATGACATTTAGTCCCTCCACCTGTGCCTCTACATACATCCCCTCACTCCTCGTGACCCGGTGTATGGCGTTGGGCATATGTGAATCTGGACTTTCTTTGTCAGTGCTGTGTGTGGCGTTCTTATATTGTACATTTCCTGTACTTGTACTTTCTGTAACTGTGGGTTGTTGTATCATGGTAAAATCGTTGCTTACTATTTTACCTGGGACTTCCGTTGTGAAATGATCATCTTTCTGGTTCTCCTTAGGATTTTTGCTCAATTTGGGGCTATTTTTTCCTACAACATTTTCGTCAGAAAATTTGTGTCCTATAACGCTCTCCTTTACTACTGTGCCATCTGCGCTGTGGCAGTTGCTAGTATTTGCAACGGGGCCTGTGACATGGGGAACAATGACTGATACGTTGTTTATGATTCCTGTGCATTGTTTCACGCTTGTTTCTGGGGGTCTCACGGGGTGAGCTTTCTCTTTGGTGTTGGCATTAGGGGCGGGGCAGTTGGTCTGTTTTATGTTTTTCGCTCGTACTAAATTGGAAACCCGTTCAATCACCATTTCATGTGGAAAGGAATTAATTTTGTGTTGTCTTGTCATCTGGCCTGAATAATTATTTTTGTTTGGTGTTGTCATTTGGCCTATATGACTATGGACCGTTCCTTGGCCACTCGGAAAGGCCCGTGTTAGTTTAAAGAGAGGTCATGCATTGGGTGTGGGCGGCGATCTCTGGATCCTGATCTGTAGTCAGAGTTGGGCAAGCGGTTTCCGGGTAGTCCGTTGTTAGAACCGTTATATGTTCTTGCATTAGCGTTATTCGTCTTCGGTGCCTGGTGCATGGGTGCATTCTGGTGAGCCATTTCTGGACAGTCTCGTTTTATGTGGCCAAAGTTTCTGCATTGGTAACATTGTATATTTGCGAATCCGTCCCGGCCAGAACTAACGACGGTGGGATGGTCTTCACGGTTGTCGGTCCTGTTTTCATTTCCAAAACAGGCCACAAATTGCTCCATGGCATGTACCAAATTACTGCTAGCATTTCCCAATACTTTGGGAGATTTCGTCGTGTCAAGACTGGGTTTCCCTGTTGAATTTAAGACTTGTCTAACGCTAACGGGGTGACGATTCCGTCTGATTGGAGAGCGGGAGGCATACCTGCGCTTTTCAAAATCATCATCGCTGTCATCACTGTCATCGGAAAAGGTTACTTTCCTGGGATTGGAGTTATAATGAGATGTGCCCCTATAATCGCAACCATCCTCGTGATCACGCCCTTGTCTGGCCTCCATATAGTGTATCACGTGACGAACCGCTTCTTCAATAGTAGCTGGTTCTTTTGACCATTCAACGGCAAACTGCAAATCTTGGTCACGTAGTCCTGCTAAAAATTTATCGACTAAAGACTGTTGCCTAATGTCGGGGTCCCTCCGCTCATAAGCCCGGTCATATAACCGTTTCAGATCGGATGCGAACTCCTCTACCGATTCTCTATGTCGCTGGGTACGTCGGCCGAATTGTATTCTGTAGGTTTTCCTAGTTTCTTCCATCAAAAATCGCGAGTTCATTTCACGCACAAGTCGTTTATAATCAAATCTACAATCGGCAGAAATCTGATCAAACACGAAGTCAGCGGCAGAGCCATCTAAATGCTGTACCAATTCGCTTAAACATGTGTTTTCGTCCCAATTGTGGATTTCTGCGACGGTGGTAAATCTGGCTAACCATACTTTCCAACTGCATTTCCCCTCTCCTGTAAATTTAGGGAGTTTCGTGTGCCCTGTGGTTACGGTCGTTTGACGAGTGTGGCCGGTCGTAGAGTTTGCGTTTCGCAGGGTAGGGTCTGATTCATACTTAGATATGCCTATTGTGGTTGGTGTGATTGTTGTGCGAGACTGCATTTCTGTGTTTAATGAATTTGATCGCACTGTGTCTGTAGACGAGGGCTGATTTGCATTTCTGGGGGCGCCTATGCCTACTGGACTGGATGTGGACGGCTCACCGCTCTGCCTGCTGCGAGAACGTGAACGCGACCTTTGTTGGGACTGACCATTCAGAAATGTGTGGCAGGATCTACTAGGCCTAGCTGTACTCCGAGAGGGCGTAGGATTTAATACATTCACTCCTAAGTATGCAATGTCGAGGTCTGCCCGTGATCGACTTTGTGCATGGGAGGTAACTGAGTTGTCCCGACGTGCAGTTTCATGCGAGAGTTGTCTTTCACACTCACGCTGGGGTCGGCTTAACGCTTGCGGGGAAGTAACTGTGTTTGGACCTCGTACACTTTCACACGGTGGTTGTCTGTCTTTGAACAGTAGATCACTCATAACATCTTGCATACGGGAACACTGTTGGGACATGGCTTTAATTTGGTTTTGTAGCATGGTGGCATTATGTTGCGTGACCCTTGACATTTCAGACAGTGTTTCGTTTGTTTTTAACAATAGATCACTCATATTGCAATGATTTTGCTGTGATGTAACATTGCTGTCTCGTACGGCGTTAGCTAGATCGACGATGGAACTAACAAAATTTTGCGTGGCCTCGGACGTAAATATCATACTGGCATTCTCGGTATTAATTTGTGGGCGAGAATTCAGTCGGATGTCGGTAGCATGTTGGCCTACGTCAGTGTTACCGCTACCAAAAGTGTCGGTCCGGCTTACAGGTCTACTGTGAGAAATCGGCGTACATGCAGAATTGGAAGGCACCTTGTCGAATTTGTCCATCAATACCGTAGTTCGTGGCCTAATAACGTCAAACGGCGGTGCGGAACTATTAAAATCGGCACGTTCTAACTCGGGTGTA
>JBEVXV010000184.1:0-4948 GCA_040505915.1 Sedimenticola sp.
TTGTGTTTTTTTTTTTTTTTTGTAAGTCCCATGTATTTTGTGTGTGTGTGTTTTTTTCCCCCCTCAAAATGATTACTAAAGGCTTTATGTTGAATTACATAAGAACAACTCAATATTGTCTCCAAACATATGCATCGCAATATGAACGTAATACAGAAAATATTAGTTCTAGATCCCTGCTTCTACCAACACGCCTTTAACAACATCAGGTACACATGTTAATAAACTATATCGCCATTTGACATTCCGAAAGGAGAAGAATTCATATAAGCTCACGCTTGTTTTCTAATCCTGTTCTATTTGTATAATCTGTAAAACCATGTATGTATGTTTATCCATGTACCACTTCAAATTGAATAAATATTGTTTAAACTAATACCAGTATGAATATTTGTTATCCAGTTCTCACTGATATGACATTAGGAAATCAAGAACAAATGAAGTTGGAAGCGGATGCTCTGTGGGAATATATAACTAACACAATTCCGTTTACATCAAGTGATTAGTGGATTAATTAGCTGTCAAGACAGATACAAAATCGTGGAAGTAGATGGCAACGTTTGAAATACAATATTAATTTTCTGGATTGAGGACTCTGGATATAGAAACACCATGGAAAAGTATGCCTATAAGACGAATTACCAAATCGCAAACCAGCGGACATCAAGACAAACATTGTAAATAAAGGTAACCCTGATGAACCTCGAGAACATTGACAACTATTGCTGTTGAAGAGAAGAACGAAAACGTGTACGTTGATTCCTATGGAATACCACCACAATAAAAAGTGATTGTGTTATCCTTGTCAAAGAATTCCATGAAATGGAGTGCCAACAACCAGACAATGTGCAATGGGCACAGTAGGTGGATTTCATGTATATTGCTAGTTTATATTAGACACAGTGGCAATAGGGAACAATATACAGCAATGTATCCGTCAAGCATTCAGCTCTTCAGATTGCTTCAAGAATGAAAGATATCTCAATCAGCATTACGGAATACTAAATCATAAAACACGCAACTTAAGAAGACGCTACTACTACACGAGATTATCTGCATGAACTCCGTGTCAATGTTGTAAACCAAAAACAAAACAAAAAATACCATGCCTTGTCATTATACATGTATTTCCCACATGTACTTCTGTGTAGATCAAATACAATTAAGTAGGCAGGACGCAGTTACTTTAACGATCAATTTCCTAACCATACTCATCGCTGGTTTACAATATCGTGCTGTAATATTGTTCTTGCTGTTCGGCGCTCAATATAAAATGGAAAATACACGAGTATTTGTTATTCTATTACATCTAACGATGTAAGATATTACAATCCAGGATACCCCTCTCTAATACCCGGTTCCCCAATTTGCCACCTCCACACACCTGCCTGATTTCAATATTAGTTTACAGAGTTAAATATTTATTGTTCACACGCATCTTTCAATATTAGAGTTAAATTAAGCTAGTGTACATTATCAAACTTCCCATATTGATTGATCACATTCAATATCTTGTTCAATGTACAGGCTTATGAAATGTATAACAGGCTGGATTTAGTAGTCGAGTCCCACTACATGCATTGGGTACTGCATTTACATATAATTGTTCCATACATGTAGCTCTGAGAGTCACTATCGCATACATTTTCCAAATCTCGGGGTGCCACTGTGTCGTACTTTTCCTTGGGGTGCCACTATGGCGTACGTTCTCTCGGGGTGCCACTATGGTGTACGTTTTCCTTCGGGGGTCCCACTATGGCGTACTTTTAATAATAAACGGACGCCATTTATCTTTACAAGCTTTCACTAGACCAAAATATAGCTTACCATGCTTGATATATCAGTCGTTTTCCATTGGTCCATTTCCATTCCAAGTCTCCCTTCTGAAGTCTTAGTCCTATGTGAAACAGATCAGACTGTGTTAGTAACATTTCCACCTGACCATACCCTCTCAAAATGTCCTTCCTCGCGCACAAGTCCAATATGAAACAGAAAACGTTATGTCAGTAACATGTTCATCTGTCTATCATCTCTTAAAATCTCCATCCCCACGTCTCAGTCCGATATGAAACAAACCAGAATGTGGCCGTATCAGGTGTCCATCGGTCCATTATCTCTCAAAATCCATCAATACAAGCCTCAGTCCTATTCCTATATATAGAGGATGCAAACGATATTTATGAAACAAGTCGGGCAAAATTTATTCACCGAGCCTCTTGCGAGGTGAATAAATTTGCTGTTGAGTTTCATAAATCTCATTTGAAATAGGAAATTGTGTCAGATTAGATTTATCACTGGACTTCGTCCTTCTAAAAGCAGTCCTGGTGGAGTTATCTACATGTACTACATCTTCAATGATCAAACGACATTGCCAAATTACGTCTAAACGTTTAAAATCTCTACACTGAAAACCAGTTCCTTCACAAATTATAAAATCATTTTAATTAGGTAATGAATTTCACTGCTTTATATGTTATATTTACATTAATTTACTCTCCAAAACAGCATACTTTTGCGATGAGCTCCACTTTTTAAAACCGTTTCTTTTTTTGGTACAAATTAACCGTAATCATGGGTTTCTTGGTGCGATGACAGTTGAAACGCTAAATAATTATTAAACAGAAACTCACTGCATCGACAACAGTCATCGCATAGCAAAAATAGGATGACTATGCAAAGCTGGGTCACAAATGAACCAGAAATGCAGTAATGTTGAATACTGTCATGATAAGAATGAGTTAATATCGGTAAAAGTTATGTATTTATAGCTATTAGTTCGAGCGTGTTTCGACAGGTCGCTGTAACAAGTCTTGACATGTCTCGACAGGCCAGAACTAGTCGCTTGTATCCCTACGCTAAGTGTACTGGTGCGTGACGTACCGCATCACTCATAGGTTGTAAACCATTTGTCATCTGCTGTCCAAATAAACCGCCTGGCTAAAACAGGTAACGGGAAATACCGATGACTCATAACTCGCCATTTATCGATACGTTGACACAGGAAGAAAATGTCGTCTGCTGTTCGGTGATAAATGAACGCCAGTATCGGTTTTGTGACTGCCGCAGTCAGTTTAACCAGAGTCAACACCTGTCGTCTGCTACAGTTGGGAAATACAGGTGAACGCCCAGACACACCTGTATCGGTTTTCTCTCCCCCGATATTTGTTTTTTCACTGCTGCAGTCAATTTATTATAATACATATAGTAATTAAGTGTTCTATACCGCATCACTCTTTAGTTGTAAACCATTTGTCGTCTGCTGTCCAAATAAAACGCCTGACAGACGCGTTTGTACAAGTAACGGTAAATACCTATGACTCATAGCGGGCGCTAGTTATCGATACGTTGACACAGGAAGAAATTGTAGTCTGCTGTTAACGGCCGGCGATAAACGAACGCCCGTATCGGTTTTTTGACTGCTGCAGTCAATTTACTATATACATATAGTAATTAAGTGTTCTTTAGAGGCGCTGCAAACTACTCATAATAGCCCAGGACACAAGCGATCTATCAACTCAAATTCAAGATGGCCGCCAAAATTCAAAATGGCCGACCACAATATTAATGTTTCTCTTTCCCACCTTCTAGAAGTGACACTGGGGCAAACTTTGTGACCATGTTATGGTTTTAAGGGAGAAGGACACAGACTATATATAGCAGAAGTAGTTTTAATGGCTTCTAATATTCAAAATGGCCGCCAAAATCATATTATTCCCTGTGTTCAGCTCTACGGAACCTTCTAAAAATGAAAATGATGAACATAATGTCTATAGATACTTTTGTTTTGTTTGATTGTGGTTCTAAAAACAGAAGTTTGATAGTTATTATTTAGGTTGGTTGAGTTAACTAGCTGTACATTGACTGTTTATTGAAGGTTATATACCATCCACTGTTTAAGGGTACCCAGGGCAACGTCAAACTTTCATAGCCAGGAAATCAGGCGTCTTATGAAATAGGATGTACTACACCTGATTGTTATTCAAATATTTTCAAATTTAGACTATGTCATTGATTTATAATTATCCTTACTGAAAATGTCTGTTGCACCATATACACTTCTGGTGTTGAACGGCCTAACTTGCAAACTCTCGCTGGAAATCATCTGGCAAAAACTGACGTAACGAATGCTGGACTGCGGCGCACAAACCTGTCCTCTCCGAATATTTCACACTCCGGGGCGAACGTTTTAAACGTAAGAACAATATAACTTGTGCAGGTGTCACATCAGGTGAATATAGTGCCTGATCAAGTATGTTAGTTCCATGTTTGTCCATCAGCGCAAACAAACGTTCTTTGTTATTTATTCATTTAAGTGGCGTCAAACATGGTGTCTGAAACATTTGCATATGAACATGATAAATCACGTAGCAAACCCAAAATTACGTCAGCAGTCGATTGACATCACTATACGTCTAAATGTTCGGCATGCAAATTCCATGACTGCAGAGCCATTGGTTTTCAAGTTATACTGTGTCAAAATACATGAACACGTCGTGTTGAGCAACACAAACAATGCTTGCAATGTCGGAAATGCCCAGGCTCACCGAACATGATGTTACTATGGTTATCCGTGTTTACGTATGTTTCAGTAAATGTTGATAAGTTACCCATGATTTGATAGGGAGGATATATGGCTGAAAACTGTATAAGTTACAGCCAGTTATATACAACAATGTGCATGTTATAACAACTTTCCTGGAATTTCCTGGAATGAATTCCCCTCGTATATGGAGTCAGATCATAGTTTCCATTTCAAGCAACCAATTAGTTGAAACATATAAGGTTTGCACATGTATGTGGTATGCTGCATTTTGGTTGAGTTAACCAACTGTGCGTTTGTCCTCCATCATTGACGGTTGGTATCAATCACAAAGCTGGTTGTGCAGGACATATTGTGCTGCTTTGAAGACTCTACAGCCACCACTATGCTTGTTATTCTTTTGTTCCG
>JBEVXV010000184.1:5048-7174 GCA_040505915.1 Sedimenticola sp.
TTGGACAACAATTGGACAACAAATTGACTCCTGGTATGGTAGATCACTTCTCGTGTAATTAAGTGTGTAATTTTAATATATAATCATTGTCACACCATTTGGTTATATTTATCCATACATAACCAAACTCTCCATTGCATTGCAATAGCAGCGTAATATATATCATTAGTCACTAATGATATCACTGTTATGTACCATCTTACTCATCTGACATCCACCTTGGCAAGTACACAGATCAGTACATGCCAATTTGTTACACCTGCACACACAGTGTATGAGCTCCTGGCACATCTTAGCTGATTCTGAAAAAGATGTCCAGAATGGATGCCAGCCATCAGTATCCTCCCATCCACAATATGCAGGGATGGGCATCTTGGGGTCAAGGACAAGATGTTCTCCCGGAAAATATCTTCCTTGGCATATGTCCACTCGCACTGGTCTTGCAATGCTGCTTCGGTTGGAGGAATGTTGTCAATTGCCCTTGATCCTTGCGAGACAGCTGCTTCCTTGCGCAATTAAAGTTGCTCTGATCAGATGTTCTTCTGTACAGGAGCACCACGAAACACTGAATGGTGTCGAAATCATCAGCAGATATTTTCTCAGGAGCATGGGCATGACTAATCAAAATATCTGTCAGCTGTGGAAACACTTTCCATATGCCCCAACATGATTTCTTCCCATGTCCAACAGCTCTTCAATATCAAGATGGCGCAGCATTGACACCTCAAACACATACAGAGACTGGACATTGTTTGCGATAGGTACAGTGTGAACAGTCTCAAAACAGCAATAAGGAACAAACGCGGCACAGGTGAGCATAGACATATTTTGCCTACAACACCAAGTCCCTCAAACTGGCAATCGATCCTTCAGGTGGACAGCAATAAAGCTGAATTATATACCTTCATTGCGAGTATTTGATCAATGAGGTACTGCATGATAAGGTCATTGTAACGACCTCTGACACCAGTGTGATTTTCTCTGATCCCGAACTAGACACATCTGGAATAGAACCATCCAGCCACGAAGAGGCCGATTCAAGAATCACGGTTCATATAGCTGACTGTGTGAATCATGGCCACTCAAACATCACCGTAGGCACAACATATACAGACAGTGTTGTGCTAGATGTGTCAATTCTGCGCCATTTTGATATTGAAGAGATGTGGATAGCTTTCGGTACTTGTCACGGAGAAATAGGGAAAATAAGAATGTGTGTACAGTATAGGTATGATTAGGGGTTTGTAACTAACTATGTTCAGGAGTTGGTAACCACAGGTAGATAGCCAGGCCTAAGGCATAATTGGTCAGTGGTCAGTTTAATTGCATGACTGGTCAAGCAGTGAGTGTGTGTGTGTGAAAATTATCATGCATTGTGGTAGGTGAGCTCTGGAAGGGATTTGTGAGTTGACAGGTTGAGTGTGAGTGAGTTGTATCTAGCTGGGCAGTTTGTGTGAGATATTTGAGAGGAAAGGATGTGATTTACAGTCTGACAATATTGGTCAGTGTTCTAGAGGATTCTTCAGGCTGATGGTACATGATCAGGTATGTGGCTATTATAGTTAGTAGTATCATGAAATGGGCTGTATTGTTGATATTTCCTTTATAGTAGGGACGTAGATGGGAAATACGGGGGTTCGTTCCTTTTGTATTTTCAGCGGACGGTCCAGGAGTCAGACGATTGATTAGAGTGGAGCCAGGCCGATAGGGTAGTCCTGCGGGGTAGAGAGGCAGTTAGCCGAGGATGTAGCGGATAGCGGTGTACAATGCAAGGGCATTGCCTATCAGGACAAGTCTGTATCATTTCCGTTATCAGTTTCCTGACGTGATCACAGATAGTGGAGCAATTATAGTGACGTCAGCGGCTTTACCGAAAGGGGGTGTTATCTAAGGTTAACCCTTTCAGCGAGATATAAACCTAGTTCACAAACGGAATTATATACATATACACCTATATTGAGGAGGCGAATTCCAGGGTTTGCGAGCTTTACATACTTCACGTTTGGAAGTAGTATGGGTGACACTTTAACAGTAGTTTGGAGTTGAATGCCAGGGAGTACGTGTGACAATTTAACGTCAATTTGGGGAGCAGTGTATGATACAATATATTTTCAGAGTACATAATC
>JBEVXV010000185.1:0-5821 GCA_040505915.1 Sedimenticola sp.
ATATAAAGCGACCACTGTGCATGTATATTGTTCCGCCGGTTTAAATTTTATCTGAATCAACTAACGAACCTACGCAAATATTAACCAGATTGGAATTGTAATTACAAAGTGACTGGTCAACATAATACTACAACAAAAACTGGTCCCAGTGGCAGACACAAAATGGACGCTGCAAGGAATGTTCTGGCGATTCCATAAGCAAGGGGACAACTCTTGTCCCCCGATAAAAATCTCAATCTTTTAGTATCTGGTACTACACTACGGCTTGCCTTAATCTTGCAAATGATCATTTATTAAAATCTGTCTCGAGCATATACTGGTAATGTGAACTATCAACCAAACAGCTCAGGCTCAACCAAACAAACTCCTTGATTTCAAGTATAGGCATTGAGTTCAACAGGCTCGGCTCGGAACGGTAGAAATTTCTCGGCAAACCTCGGAATTCCTATGCGTTTACTAGCCTCGCCTGATAAACGTGTTGTCAAAGAACCTAGCCGGCCATTTTCTAAGTACAAAGTTGGTTTGCTGCTTGGCTAGAATGGGTTTTGGTTTCATACTATGATACTGTGCTACGAAGTATTTTTTTCATGCCGAGAGTTTGTATGGAACTCACATGGTAGCCTAGCCCTATGGCATCAACCTTATCAAGCTATCCCTTAATACCCGTATACTAAAATTATGAAATTTTAAGATGAATAGAATGTGTGTGCAATGAACTAGCTATTATTTATATTCCAAAAGAAAACGACAGTCAAATATTTGGGTATACGCAACAAACAGGCAAGGCATGTACATGTACATGTACAGTTTGTATACTGCGAAAAGGTGCATGTACTTTAATTGGGACATCAAAATATACTATTTCCTGTTAGGGTATTCAACAAAAATGTATTTGGGCTTTGACGTAGTATCTTTCTTGAAAGTTTATTGGCCCTGAAAAGGGCCTTTGGTAATGTCTACCCGACATTTTCATTTGTCCTGGTGGACAGACTGCGGTGTAGATGTCCCCGATAAAGTTTGCCGTAAACGGCGGATCTCGTCTTTCTTCTGCTCGGCGTAATGATGGAAGGTAGTCATCATGGACTGGGTAACCATGATCCGGATACGCATGTTGTACCGGGTAGACTTGCACCTGCTGTCATTGAGCTGCTCGTGCCGCCTCTGCAAGTCCGCCATCCGTTCGTTCAGAACAACAATCTGTGAGCATGCGCAGTAGAAACGTCGCTGGGTTTCCCGCAGTTGTTGTTGTGCGGTTTTCTTCGGTGAAAACATTGTAAACTCTCAATCATCAAGGGTGGAGAAAATATGAAGTGATTTTTATTGTAAAGATATCAGGAATTAAACGTGGTTTATATCGTATAGCTTCAAGCAATTGTAGCAGAATGGCTGTTGTGATTTTCGCGCGGATAATATACACATCCCGTGACAATGAGTAGCTAATAAGTAGCAAATTACATAAAGTGGCGTTTGTCACACATGAGAACAATTACGACATTCTGAGTAACAATGAAACATGCTTGATAAAACAATTGACCGACTGCTCAAAAGTGCTTTCAAACATTCAGTTTGTTTGCCAGTAACTGATATAAACTAAGATGTTACTCAACTATTGTTCAATGATTATCTGCTAATTGGTTAATAATTGTCAGGTTTGTATACCACTACACAGACATGAAACACTCGCATCTCAAACAGCCTAATTAACTAACGGTTTGATCAATCGAAACGACTTTTTAATCAGTGGCACCTGTCATAAAATAGCATGCGTGGGAGTATGAATTAACTCGATTAAGCAGATGACCGACAGGTGGACAGTTCGTTGATTTACTCAGCGTGTTCGGCCTTTATTGAGAGGAGTGACGTCATAACATGGTGGACAACGGATGTAAATTTATTTCACAGCGTACATAAAGTGTTTTGTTGGACTTAAACGGATATACAGTGTCTATATTGTTGGGAAATAAGTTTACGAAGTGGTATGGCTAGTTCGTACTCGCAAGCTGTCGGGCACAGCGCGCTAATAGACTGGGAAACTGTTGGGGAAAAAAACAGGCGTTCTACACCAGGTCAACAGAGCGGGAGTAATGGCGGCCAGCATTGGAACCCCACCCCAAATCCAAAGCGACAACGACAGGCATCGTCGTTTGACGGTGGTGTAGAGGTGAGCGAGGCAAGTGACACTAACATCTCTGAAAGGATCAACATTATGCCACTCAACGAATTCCAGACCATGAACATGGATGAAAAACTGGATACTATGTTTACATTGATACAATCAACGGCCCTTGATCACACAAAGTTTATGCAACTACACAGTCGTGTTGGCGACACAGAACACGAGCTCCGTAGGACCGTCGATCGGGTACGTGTACTAGAATATAAGCAGATTGACATAGAGGCCCGTAGCCGCCGAAATAACTTGTTGATCAGATCCCTACCGGAGGCTGTGAATGAGGACCCAGGGCAGGTGGTGTGTGATTTTCTTGCCAACAAGATGGGCATCGACACCCGATCCATCGCCATACAGCGAGCTCACAGAGTTGGCCGCCGCCAGTCCAACATTCCGGGGTCAGGGGGGCGTGGCTTCCGACCGGCACACAGACCCATGATAGTGGGCTTCAGAGACTACCCAGACGTGGAACTTGTTCTGTCCAAAACTAAACTTCTGGCAGGTACATCGTTTGGGATCAGCCGCGACTTTCCACAGGAGATAGCCAAGGCGCGGAATGAGTTATATCCCCGCATGAAGAAACTGCGCACAGATTAACCCCGTACACAGGTAAACATCCAGTTCCCGGCTAGACTGGTTGTAGATAGAACAGTCGTAGTGGACATGTTTCCAGATTGGCACCGAGCCATGTCGCACAGCAGAGCACACGTGACAACCAGTAACCACGCCCACTCCAATTCACAAACCGCGCATAGACCTGAATTTTCCCACGCTCAGCAGGAGGCGAGTTCAGTCATCAACACAGGCAGTAGGCCTACGACAAATCTCCCGGAAAGCACGGTGACGAACATGGAACTTAACATGGAACCTGAAGCGCCAGTGGTAGCACGCGATCCCGTAGTGGAGCACCAGCGGGAAATTCTCACGTCGATCCAGACAAACAAAACTAGTAGTTTCACAGTTGACAAAATACTCACCTTCGCACCGACAGAAGAACATGAACTACAGTTGCCGGCAAATGAACGCGCGAACCCGTCTAGCGGGATTCCCATCGATAACGTGACGTAGGACAAATTGAGGGAAGTTCCGAATCGGAATGTAAACATTGAGGTCGGAAATGAGAACGTTATAGATAATGGAACATGTGCAAACACAGACGAATACCACACGGACAACATAGTTTATAGATCTACTGCAGTAAGCTATTTATTAGGAGGTTGTGATTTAGAACAGACAGTTAATTGTGCAAACAAGCAAGTAAATGAAAATATACACTTTGATAATAGTCCAAATAGAAATAATATTCTATACTTTGAGCATGTTGATACGGTGGACAGAGGGGACCCATTTAATCATCTCACTACACCCTCCCCACCCATCTGTACTCCAATCCCCTCCCGACACCTACCAGCCCGCATCACCCTTCCCACCCCCAACCCTCCTGCACCATTACCGCCCACCAGCCCCCCTCCCGTGCCCTCGTCACACCCAACCCTACCTTCTGAACCCAATCTCCCCCCTACCATACCCCCGTCACCCCCGCCCACAGGCCCTCCTCCTCCCCCACCCACTTTCCCTCCTGTCCACCACCTCCATGAGGTTAATCGTAAGAAAAATAAAATATGTGGATTGAAGATTGGGTCTCTAAATGTATGTGGCCTAAGACACAGGCTATTATACCCTGACTTTGTTGAACATATAAAAGAATATGATATATTTACTGTATTAGAAACTAAGCTAGATGCATTTGATATAATAACATTACCAGGTTATACATTTCTATCACAACACCGGAAGCAAAAATACTTACGCAAATCCGGAGGTATCGGATTATTTGTGAAAGACTGTTATACCCCTTACCTTAGCCTTATAGAATCTGACTCTGACTATACTATGTGGGTCAAAATCCATCATTACATGTTAACTGTTAATGAAGATATACTATTAGGATTAATATACCAGCCACCAGAATCATCTAGGTTTTATAATGCTGATGAGGCTGAAAATTTAGAAGTAGAAATAACGTCCATGTGCATTGAATATTCCTATGTTTACCTACTTGGTGATATTAATGGTCGTGTATCTAATCTTGATGACTATACATGTGTTGATGAATTTTTATCTGACCATTTTGAGTTTGATGCTGATTTAACTGAGCATTTCAACAGATATACCGCATTAAATAGCTTCAACATGACTACCAAACGCACTTCACAGGACACTAGGACAAACAAGCTTGGTCTCAAATTATTAGACACATGTAAACTGAATAATTTGTTCATAATTAATGGTAGATGTGATACGGATAAAGGAGTTGGCGCATTTACATTTAGACAAAACTCTGTTATTGATTACGCCATTTCATCCCATAAAGGACTTGAATATATATCAAAATTTGTAATTACCGAACTAGATGCTCTATATTCAGATGGACATGCATGTATATCACTCACCTTAAATTTTAAACCAACAACCAATAATAAAAATACCGGTACTCAGAAATCACAAACACAGCAGTCAAAACCCAAATGGAAACCAGAAAATAAACAGGATTTTGATGATAATTTAAACATAGAGTTACTAAATAACATTACTTACGAACTAAACCAAATTACAGAAGACATAAAAATGGCAACTCAGGAACATATAAATACAATTACAGACAAAATTTCAGTAATGTTTGAAAAATCAGCCACGAAAAGTTTCAAATCAGAACATTACAATACAAAAACAGATAAAATTTGGTATGGCCATGAGTGCAATAACACAAGAACAGAATATTTACATTCAAAAAACGTATTTAAATCAAATCCGTCTGAAACAAATAAACAACGACTAAAAACAACAAGCAAAAAATACAAAAAAACTCTGAACAAACATATCTCCAAGCATAAACAGAAGGCACAAACTAAAATAAGGGAATTACACTCAAACAAGCCAAAAGAATTTTGGAAAATTTTGAACAATATTGACAAAAAAAAGACGGACGACAAAATTTCGCTCGACACACTATATGAGTATTTCAAGGAAATGAATGCCAATGATAATCCCCCGGACAATGAGCAAAATTTTAATATTAATATATCAGATGATGACGAGATCCTAAACTCCAAAATATCTGAAGACGAAATTAGGAAATGCGCCAGAAACCTTAAAAATAACAAATCACCGTCTCTGGATAATGTGTTAAATGAATATATAAAGTGTACATTGGACAAACTGTTACCAATATACCAGTCACTTTTCAATATCATCCTGGACACTGGAATTTTACCAGAATCCTGGCTAGTTGGAGTTATCAAACCTATCTATAAACATAAAGGAGAAACTTCAGACCCTGGAAATTACAGACCTATAACACTTGTAAGTTGCTTTGGTAAACTATTTACCGCCATACTAAATGTAAGACTAAATTCCTTTTTAGAACATGAAGAGATACTAAACGAAAACCAAGCTGGATTTAGAAAAAACTACTCAACATCAGACCACATTTTTGTCCTTTATGCATTAATTGATATTTTAAAATCCCGTAAGCAAAAACTATTCTGCACTTTCATTGATTTTAGTAAAGCCTTCGATTCAGTCTGGCGGGTAGGACTATGGCAGAAACTTCTTTCAAATAATATTAACGGAAAAATATTTAGGGTTATC
>JBEVXV010000186.1:0-5582 GCA_040505915.1 Sedimenticola sp.
ATGGACATAGAGCTAAGTTTTCATTACTTACGTTACGTTTTGGGAAAAAATTAATTTTGCCGAAATAAGACTTTGACGAGCAAAATATTACAATGTATTTGTTACTTTGTTTGAGGTGATTAATGTTCACCTAGCCATATTCACATATCTTCAACATGTCACGAAATGTGAACTTTACGGAGTTAGAGCCTGCGGCAATTAATGACAATACCGAGGTGAAGGTGCCTGTGACGTCATCATACATGCATTGTAGTACTAGTAATCCCAGTCTAACGGTATCGCAAATTAATGACAATACTGAGGTGAAGGTGCCTGTGACGTCATCATACATACATTGTGGTACTAGTAATCCCAGTCTAACGGTATCGTCAATGGCGTTTGACCCCAACGTTGAAGTTGACCAGACGAGTGAACTGAGTTGTCCAGGGGCGGATCTTGTTGAGTATCACCGTCTTCTAAAGCTTGTCCGTGAGCTACCGACAGACATGTTTGTTGATACTGTTGATAGACTACAAACAATCCGATACGGATCTCGAGCAGACACGTATAATGCTGTATGAGCTTCTGCGCGAATCGGACGGATTTACGTATGATGTCAACAGCGAGATGAAACGCCGTGTAAACACTCGTCAAGGCGAGTCGGCTGCTGTGAAGCTTGCACGAGACATTCACATCCTATTGTCCATCGTGGAGGGGGCAGATATGTCCTGTTTGAGGGACATGATATCCATCTCCAAACGCCCGACAAGATCTAGTTCGGTGACCAGACCCATTGCTCGGACGACACAGATGCCCGACAGATGTGCTTGCCAAGCCGAATTAAAACAGATGAAGGACAATATTTGTTGCTTGCAAGCGGATATTTTGCTTGTTAAACAGAGACAAGCCGCAACAGAAAACATTAGGTGTACAGAAATAAAGCAATTACGTGTATCACTGGATGACTTAAATACTAAAATTTCTGATGTTGAGAAAACTATCGGTGACAGCTTGAATACTGTGAAAATGTCTGTGTCTGAGGTTAAATCATCATTGACTGCAGTCAAATCGAGTTGTGTTTCCGAGCTGTCCAATATTACATCCAGTGTTGAAACTATGAGTGAAACAGTATCGGAACTAAAACTTACCATTCTAACACTACAAGATGCGCACATGGTTATACAAAATTCCGTTATGAATAGCATTGGTCAGATAGAGTCACGTGACATTGAACCTGGCGGCATTGGTCACACGACACAAAAGCCTTCCAATATCCAAGTAAATACACCCACATTGTTGCCCGAGGGTCCAATGCCGTCCGAGTCAAATCACGTGACCTTATTAGATATGCAATCCCACCCGCTCCAGCAGTCTATGGCTAACACCAATGTAGATAGTTTTACTGCGCGTATTGTATCACCTCCGCCTTCGCCGGCAATAGTTGACATTATACCCCACCCACTGGGTGATACAGCGCATACAAATCACGAGAACGTCGTTGTGGTCCCACAAATACCAACTTCGACCATCGATGGCGAAAACGATTCCTATTTCGGAAACACGAAAATTCCCACAATTATTACTGATCGCGATCGACGTCATACAAAGGATCGCAATAATACGCGTCGCAAAACCGGTCAGCAAAAGCAAATAAATTTCGGTATTATACATCGTGAAATGGCCGACGCTAAAGAGAGACGACAACGAACTTTCAATATGTATCAACAGAACCGAATTGGTTATAACGCTGATGCAGCCGCCGTAGACGCCGACGATGATGACGCGGATTTTTCACAATACGTCAGGCATCGTACAAAACGTTTTTACGTAGGAGGGTTCCGACCCTCAATCACGGAATCTAAACTTACGCGTTACATAACTAAACGCGGCCCGAAAGTGACAAAAGTGTCAATATCGCAAAATCGCAGATACGGAAATGTTATTATACAAGTCAATATAGAAGATGATGAAAATGCGCATTTGATCTCGGAAGATCCGTATTTCTGGCCTAATGGTGTAACATGCCGGCCATGGGTTCCATATGCCGCATACAAATCGCAATACCGCGGCAATAACAGCGATGAAAATAGTGGATACAACCGCGATACGCGCTACCCGGTCGAAACGTCGTGCGAAAATGGTTATTATGACAATAACCGATTCTCAGCGATTGACACAGATATCGATTGACAATAGCTATGGCGGGTACACCTATTAATAACCTTAATATCGCCTCGTGGAATGTCGCGGGTGTGATGTCCGGTGCTAGCTATTTAAGTGACATTCTTGACCAACGGAACCTAGACATATGCGGAATTTCGGAACACTGGCTGTTTGAGTATGATTTACAATTCTTAGACAGTATCAACAATAAATATTCTAGTTACTCAGTCGCGGACCCAGATCTTATGATTCCGAGCCATAGACGTGTCGGTAAAGGTGGGATTGGTATATTGTGGCATAGACGCTTAAATAACTACATTTCAACATTGGACCTGTGTTCAAGATATGTCATAGGGGTCGAAATCATGACTAAACCTGGCAATTATATGTACATTTTCCAAATATACTTGCCATGTAAAAACCATTCACTCGAGACATATAGAGACAGTTTAGATGAAATAGATAATGTAATATGTAGATATATAGAAAGGGGAACAATCGTGGTAATGGGCGATTATAATACCGAACTCCCTTCGAGGCACGAACACATATTTGAACTTGATACCAGGGGTAACATACTAGTTGATATGATGTTACGTCATAATTTGGTAGCCGTTGAGGCGTTAAGTATGTGCACTGGAGCAAAATTTAGCAATCTACCTTTCAATAGTTACCGTGAAACCCTCATATATCATATATTGATCCATGCAAAGGACGTAAACATGCTTGAATCATGTCAAATTGTAGACGACAATTGTGTTAACATCACGTCGCATCGTCCGATAATGTGTTCTTTGAAATGCTTTGAGTTCACCTTAGATGAACTCAGTGCATTTCATAAAACAAATTGGCGACATGTGAAAACAGAAAATATAGATAAATACCGAGAATGTTTAAATTCGGATACGATGTTGCGTGATGTTATGACAACAGAAATACACTCAATTAATGATATTGACCAGTTTTACAGTACGGTGGTCACGTCGATTCGTGCAGCAACCAACAAGTGTATACCAAAGTCAAAATTCAAACCATTCATAAAACCCTATTGGAACAGTGAACTCACCGAATTACATAAATACATGGAACAAAAGCGACATATCTGGTTAAATGAGTCTCGACCCCGTGGAAACGCCTTCTCGAGTTATCGTAACTATAAGTCTGCTAAATGTAACTTTAGGCGCGCTCACAGATCTACAGTTGAGATATATATAAAAAAATTGGAATGTGAAATTGACACAACAGCCGAGATAGACAGTAATGCTTTTTGGAAACTTATAAATTATCGCAGAAAGAAGCGAAAATGTGTTCAAACGTTTGAAATGAGGTTCCGCGAAACAGTCTGTAATAACCCGGTGGATATTAATAAGGGCTGGATGTCCTACTTCAGTGACCTATACTCGCCAACGCACAACGATACATTTGATAGTGACTACTTAGCCAGGTGTGACCAAGAACTGGCGACGGTTCGAATGTGTGCTCCAGACAATGTAAATGTGACCAAAGTACCTATAAACGAAATTCTGGTGGAAAAAATGTTAAATACCTGTAAAAAGGGGAAGGCCGGTGGAATTGATCAGATAAACTATGAAAACCTTATATACGGAGGCCATCTTATGATTAATGTGCTAACAAAACTTTTTAAAAGCATGTACACATATATGCAGATTCCTACTGAACTGAAACGAGGAATTATCTCAACACTGTATAAGGGTGGAAATAAACGAAAATGTGACCCGAACAGCTACCGTGCCATTTCCCTGTGTTCAACAATTTTAAAACTTTATGAGAAATGCATATTAAACATTATCGACAGAGACGCCGCCATTAGTGTGAATGATCTTCAAGGAGGGTTTCAGAAAAACATCAGTTGCACTATGACGTCATTCATATTACATGAAAGTATATACTTTGCCAAAGAAAACCATTCTAAGTTATATGCATGCTTTCTGGATGTCCGTCAAGCGTTCGATCGCGTATCTCATAGCATTTTGATGATGAAACTTTACAACACTGGAATTGATTTACGCATTTTCCAAATTATACTTAATATGTTTGAAAACGTGTACAGTTGTGTACAATCACAAGGACATACTTCCGATTGGTTCCCAATACGACAGGGTACCCGTCAAGGCCAGGTAATCAGCCCCAGACTATACTTACTCTTTATTAATGACCTGATGGACACATTAGAATCATCTCCACATAGTGCTCGAATTCACGGCGTCAGCTATGGATGTCCCACGTCGGCCGATGATATGGTACTGGTGACGCTCATGAAAAACAGTCTAGATACGCTCATGGACATTTGCTATCAAAATTCCCTCAAAAAACATTATCTGTATAACGCTGGAAAGTGCAATGTGATGGTGTTTAACGAAAACATTACTGAATCAATTACGACGTCACGCACATGGCGCCTTGGACCCGACGTCGTCGACGAAACCGATAAATATGTGCATCTCGGAATTTTGTGCGAGAAAAATATGAATTTAAATGAAAACATCCAAAACGCATGTACTAAATTGAGAACAACATTCTTCGGCCTCGCAAATTGTGGAGTACACAAACATGGACTACACCCCATCACGATCAAACATCTCTATCAAACAATAGTGTTGCCGAGAGCCCTATTTGGCTGTGAACTATGGTGCGCATTAACGGACACAAATATTAAATCGCTAGAGCGCGTACATCGCCAGTGTGTGAAATATATGCAGTCAATGGGACGATACACCAGAACCGACGTGGCACTGAGTTGTATCGGATTATTGCCTATAGAATATAACATTGATGAACGAAAATTATTGTTTTTCGGTCAATTGTGTCTTTTAAACGAATCAAAGAAGATAAAACTAATGTTCGTTAGCCGTATAATCAAATTCATGAATGAACCCAGTAAAACACTTGGATTTATGCCTGACATTTTTCGTATACTCGGCAAATACAGTTTAACGCATGTTTTATATGAATATCTTAACACGGCAACATTTCCGTCAATTGTATCTTGGAAGCATACCATTAAAACAGCAATCCGCCAATGCGCAAACTACAATTTACAACAGCGCCTACTGAACAATGAATATTTATCGGGGTTTATAAGGATTCACACTGAATATATCCCCTGCGGCATTTGGCGATTCAGTGAACTATATCGTGATTATCTGCCGTATTGTAAAACTGGTGCAATGATCATGGGTAAACTGTTTTCTGCAAAATATGTCACACACTGCCCAAAATGCAAATTATCTACCGAATCTGTCGCTGAGCATATTGTCTTATTTTGTAGTGAAAACAGTACCCGACGACATCGCATGTGGTGCGATCTGCATAGCCTGTTAGGGAATAGGATATTCGAAGAATTGTGCACACTAAACAGTGAAACTCAAGTGGTGGAAATGCTAACTGGATTTCCAGCGCTTGAGATTGTCGATAGCATA
>JBEVXV010000187.1:0-5619 GCA_040505915.1 Sedimenticola sp.
GCTAATCCGGGCCGACACTTTCCGCCTCTTGGGGATATTCTGCTTCAGGAAACATTACTATATACCTATATCACCCATAGGCGGGAAATGTCCGGTGGGATCAGACTGCGTGGGCTGCACAAGGTGATCCGGCTCGACACTTTACGCAGATGCCACATTGTTGGTTTTCTCGCGACGCGGCTCATTTTATGGTGGGCCTAAGACACCAGTGATACCAAGGCTGATGAAGTTAGATGGACCTACTAGTGGAGTCTGAAATGTAATTTGGCGAGATTTCTTTGCTCAAATTGAGTTAGGGGTGGATTTCCCATCATCAGGAGCGGAATAATGAGAACATCATAGGGTCCAGGTTTTTTGACCCCATTAAGCCTCGTTTTGGGCCAAATCCAAGATGGCCGCCATCTGAGAACCGAGTATTGCAGATCTCGGCATCCGGTGGTCTGATTGTGGCGATCTTGGTGTCTATTTTGGGGTTATCAGAGCCACTGAGTTGATTGGTGATATTTTTGAGATGATTCATGGTCAAGGTCACACTACAGAGGTCAAGGTCAAGCTCAAATGACCCAAAAATTGCAAAATTTTGGCTTCGCGACCTTGAATATATTATTTTTTTCTTATTTTGCTGTAATATGTATGCTTTTACAATATGCTGTGTCAATCTATGTTTACCCCAAAGTAAAGTAAGGGCAATGAACACACGAGAAAATATTATCTAACTGATTTATTGTACGACTGTGTCGAATATGCGAAAATATGTGAAGAGACAAAATGACAAAATGACAACACTGAGCTATACTTTCAAACACTGTATCCCATAGAGTGCCACTGACGGTTTCTTGTTAGGAATCTATAATTTTATAATGCCTATTCTGAAGAAAACTGTAGTGTCAACAGCATCATATGCATGATAAAATTATAGATGTCTCCGGAAAATATGAAACTTTTAGTAATTTCGGCTGCACGACCTCAACTATTGTTCAAATGCATTCTCTGGCAATGTCAGAGTAATTTAGTGAAAGTTTTAAATGTTTCAAGGTGAATGTCACTAACTCAGAGTCGAGGTCAGGACTTATAGGTTAGATACGGCGCTTTCCTCCACCACCTCCTCCTCCTCTTCCTCATCCATTTGATAGTCCTTGTGGTTGTTGCAACCTTTTGCATAACACTTGCAAAGAGGTGTGCAAGCTAGACCATTCTTCGCACAGGAACAGTTCCCTTTGCATTCTCCCTTGCATCCACATTTAACCAGTTCAATTACAGCTCGGGGTGCTGGTGGTACAAGGCATCTGATTGGAAGCTCATCTTCTGACCAGCCATTCCCACGCAGACGCGGAAGTGAGAGCTGAGGAGAAGTGTAGCCCTTGTCACGCATGACCGCATAGTTGGCCCGCTGTATATGAGGGATCAGTGTGCTACGGGTTGGAGGGAGCATCTCACTCTCAAGATTTCTAGCCCTGAATAGTTCCCAGCGAAGGTCAGGTAGGATACGGGTTGAGCTTTTTGGAGCGTACACTTTACATACGAATGTCTCCAGGTGTTGAAGGTTGGCGGGCATGACAGGCATGCTTTCACTCTCAGATGTGGTCGGCAATGATATAGGCCTTTCCCCGAGATGCCTGAAGGTCTCAATGATGGGATCCGTGTCATCAAGCGAGAGGAAAGCAGTCATCCAGGTCTTCTTGGAGATTCCTACAAACTTGCCTCCCCAGTCTGCCCCTGTGAAATGGTGAAAGCCCAGCAAAGCTCTAGACTTCTGCCTCCCAATGGCTTGAACTCGCTCGCACACGTCTATCTCTCGGTGCTTTGCCCCTTTCCCGGTCCGAAGCTTCAGTTGAGTAAGTGCACCAAGATGCTCGCATGATACTAGGTCCATGAGTAGAACGAGCACGTCGGTGTCAGGAGACCAGACGTGCACCTCACGCCAAGTGCACTCTTGTAGACTCAACATGACGTGGAGGGGGATCAGTGTATCAGCCTCCTCATGTGAGTGTGACTCAACCGAGCTCCATGGGTTGATGGTCTTGGCAACCGTGTCATACACCACCACGATCTTCACGTCTTCACCATCAAACTGTTCCAAGAGGCCCTGGGCAAGGTGGCATGAGAGATTGTGCTTCGTAGTTGTACATGACAGTAGTTGCTTCAGTGAGATAGCGTTGATTGACATGCCATCGTGGACGTCATACCCGGCACTCGCAGCATCAATAGTCACCGCCCTCTTACTCCTCGTCTTCGCCTTCAGACCCCCCTCCACATATCGATCGAAGATGATTCTTGTTTCCACGTATCCCTTCATCATCCGCTCAATTCTTGTGTTGAATGCTGTCTTGAGATGAAGAATGGTAGTCATGCCAGGAGTCTTCTTCATACCATGTAGAACGGCCATTGCATCGATGATAAGCACACGAGGCAGTGTTTGCGCAGGGGCATCAGATGGATCAGGAAGTGCAGAAGACGGCGGGACACTGGTGGCACCTGGAGTCCGAGCAGGCACGGCAGGTGACGGCGATGACTTTGCGGTTTCTACAGCATGGATGATGCTTGCCTTATCGGTAGGAAGAAGTAGAGATCCGTCAACAGCAAATATGGAATGAGGGATGACGGATAGCTCGTAGTTGCCAATCATGTCTGCCAGCTTGGGCACGAGGTCAGGACGTGATTCCTGGATGATCAAACATCGCCCCAAGAACTGGCGGTCCTCTCGTAGTTTGAAGACCTTGCCACCAACCTTGACCTTTGTCTTCTGTGTCCAATTGGTGAATTGTTTTAGTTTCAGCTTCTTCATGGGATCCCAGATGGATTGAGTGGATGTGGTCAGAAGTCGATCGTTGACAAAAGCCTCGTAGGCTTTTTGACCCTTCTCGGGGTACTGCAGAATATCGGGCTTCACCGCCTCGGGGATAATCGCAGATGATACGATGCTTTTCAGTGGAGCTGTAATCACAAATGGATTTCCTAGGCAGTGCATCTGCATGCAGCTTCGGAGCTTCACGGCATTCTGACTTGATCGCACAGACACATTACCTGAAAGCTGGTAGTGCTCACCAGTGGAGGTGGCAGATGAAGATGGGAAGCTACTCAAGAAGTTTTTGACGATTCTCGCAAGATACGGTGTAGTGTGAACCAGTCGATCAAGGGATGATTCATCTTGAGTGAGTCCAACTAAGCCGCCGTGGCCCTTGAGGTCCTTTATTTTCTGCTCAAGATTTTGATCTGTGAATAGAGAGGTGAAGGGGATATATGACTTGGTCACGACGAATGTACCAGTTTTGAGAGCTTCCCATGTCAACGGGTCCTCTGTCTCGAGCTCATTCATCTGTGCCAGATGGAGAGGCATGAGCCGTGCATAGTTCAGGAGGTCAGCTGCAAAGAAATACTTGATCTGGTTGTCCAGTGCAGCAAGATAAGCCAGCCAGTCACCTTGACGACATGCAGCAATGATCTGCAGCAGGGCTTCAACTTGATCCAGATACTGGTTGAAGAAGCTCGCGAGTTCACCGATTTCCTCGTTCTCATTCTCCTCAATGTGACTACCATAAAATGCTTCTAGGTCTTCGTAGATCTTAGCCATATCTGGATCACGCTTGTGTAGGGCCTCCTTCAGTTGCTGACACTGTAGACGAACAGGTCCAAGTGGTAGATCACTGGATATCGCCTCAAACTTCATCATCATGATCGCTACTGCCATCATGATGTGGTACTCCACTCCACGTTTGAACGCTTTTCCACCATAGATGCCACGCAGAGCGGCTGTAGTGTAGACGCCCGTTTCTACTGCCACAGTGTCCATTCCGCTGCCGTCTACGGTTTTTCCCAGAGCATGGAGAGCGGCGAAGCATATATGTAGACCACCAGCTTTGAGAATCCAGTTTTTGTTCTTCACAGATTGCTGGATCTGCATGGCACGGTTATAGAGATCAAGGTCGAGTTCGATGACTGTACGCCGCTCAGGTCCGACAACGATGGCCGATATATTCTGCGTCAACCTCAAAACAGTATATAGCGTGGCTAAGTCAGTAGGTGGGGTTTTGAACAGAGGAGCGAGCACCTCAGAATTCATCCTCTTTGGAAGAGTTGCTGTTTCGTGTGTCAGGAGGAGCGACTTTGTGGCTGCCCATGTTGGCATGATTTCTTTCTTGCCTATCTTCACCTTGTCATTTTCCCTGCTTTTCACACTAAGTATGGATGGAGTGGAATCGGCAGCATCACCGGCACCCGACGGGTCTTCATCATGGGGAGTGGACGAGTCGCAATCGGGAGGATTGGGTATGTCAACAGCTTCATTGCCCAGGACGAACAAGTCGTCATCAGGAGGAGCGATCGATTCACCATCAGGAGGATTCGATTCACCATCAGGAGGATTCGATCCGTCACCAGATTCATTTCCCAGGTAGTTGGCCAGTACCCAGGTGCGGTTGTAGCGCTTGTATGGCTTCAGGAGATGCTTCCTTTCCCCAAACGTGAACGTCTCAAACCTGATTGGCTTTTTATGGATGAAAGGTTCTTCCAGGTAATGAACTTCTACCTGAAGTGGCATGACTGGTGCCTTGTCAGGAATGACAAGTGGTTCTTGGATAGGCTCTGCATCTTCATCGTGACATTGGTTCAGAACAACGATGACTCCATGGAACGTATGCTGGCCATAAGCCGTGTCTTCCAGCATGTCGATATTGTCCACGGCAAACGTTAGATTTATTCCCTTCTTCAACCAGTCCGGCAAACAGACAGCAATACCCCCAGGCGCATTTTGCATGCGTAGCAGCACGCCATGCTCAATGCGCTTCTCGATATTTAGGATGTTTGTGTAGCCTGTTCCAAGAAATACCGACGACAAATTTGTGATGAGAGTCTTGTCCCGGACTCTAGCATGAATGGCAAGTGGGAGACCGATGTAGAGCGGAGTTTCGGTTCTTCGCTGAAAACCTTTGTTTGTTTTCGCCTTGAGCTTCACTTGTCTGTCTGTGCGGGTGTTCTGAATCAGAAACTGACATGCGACGTCCACTGTTTTCTTCTCTTCTGCTGTTCGTCTTTCCCCGACAGTGCTGGATCGGCCGAAAAGCAGATGTTTTACAAACACTTGCAGCATAGGCGGGTTTGCGAATGATCTCAGCTCACCGGTGAATCTCCAGTCTTTTCCGTCCAGAAGTTCATGCCTCAGAGCACTGGAGACATCAAGCAAAGCTGCAAGTATCGGATCATCTTGATCTCGCATGGCATAATAGGCTACAGCTTGACTGACTGAGTTAGACAGTGTGACCCTCTCTGGTTCATTTGGAGATACAGACTTTACGAACTCAACATGCGGTATATTTCTGAGAATGAGATCCTTGAGGAACTTTTTGTGGTGCCAACCAAACTTAAGATTGTGCTCCTTCAGCAGTGACACATATTCATCGTTTATTTGGTTCATATTGAGGACGGCACCTTCAACTGACAGAGAACCACGAATATACATAAGCAATTGGGTGTCACACAGCTTTCTAATCACTGACTCATTGTCGTTCGAATTTTGAGTACTAGTACACGTTCGCTGAGCGGCACGAAGGCAAGCTGAATGATAGCACTTCTCAAGAGCCGAGGCATCCCCTATTCCTTCAAGGTCGGCCACAGACGTACGAA
>JBEVXV010000188.1:0-21294 GCA_040505915.1 Sedimenticola sp.
TGCGCTCATTTTCGTTGAAATAAGAGTAACTATTCGCCTCAAATGACCGAAAAAAAAAATGACTCAAAATGGACTTCCCTCGCTACGGTGCCTATTCTCAGACTGGCTCCTAGCGTCTCAAATGATGGGTTAGTATCAAGTTTTAAAACGCGAGATCACCTGTTGCAGGTGTTGTGAAATCCCTCGCAACTTCTCATTGGCCCGGGCGATACGATCCGCGTTGTGGGTTGAGTTGTTGACGATCTTACTGACGACTTGAATATTATTACTGATAGCTTCAGTCATATCTGACTGAGTGTTAGCGCCGGATGCAATCTGGGTACTGGTGCCTTTGATATGATTAACGGCATGGGTGATGTTTTCCAGCGCCTGACCGGCAATGGTTGCACGTTCGGCGGTATCTTCAGCATACTGCTTATTCTTCGTTATGGCATTTACTGCATTGCCAGCCCCCTTCTGAAGATTTTCAACCATAGACTGAATCTCTTCCGTTGACTGCTGAGTACGATTGGCCAACGCCCTCACCTCATCAGCCACCACTGCGAAACCGCGTCCGGCATCACCCGCCCTGGCGGCCTCAATGGCGGCATTCAGTGCCAGGAGATTGGTCTGTTCAGAGATGCTGCGGATTACGTCTATGACGGCACCTATATTGATACTCTCTTGCTGCAGAGACTCCATTGTGCCAGCGTTATTTTGAATTTGTTGCGCTAGATTTTTTACATTTAAGATATTCTGTTCTACCACTTGGTGACCATTGTCCGCTTCACGGGCCGTCTCCGCTGTCGCTTCAGCCGCCGTATCAGCGTAAGCCTTGACCTCCTCAACTATAGTGTTCAGATCACTAATAGCTGATGCGATATGCCGGGTCTGCTTTTGCTGTTCAAATACATCCCGGTTTGTTTCGTCAATTACGCCGGTAAGCTCATCGATAGCATCTCCAAGATTATTTGATGATTCGGCTATCTGCTCAATATCCCTCTGTTGGGACAGGCGGATGGATTCCGCCTTTTGCGCAATAATGCCTATCTCATCTTTATGATGAGAATCGATAGGCTCTGCAAAATTGCCCCTGGCTAGATTCCCCATGTTACTGACCAGCCTCTTTGCCGGACCGATAATGTGCCGTTGGAGATAGTAGAGGTAGATGATAAAGGCGGCAGCCGTAGCAACCAACATCAGTATAATGCTGCGGATAATGCTCTGTTCCACACTCTTACGGTCAATTGCTGCATCACTATTGATTCTGTGCGCTATAGTGTTGGCCGCCCTTTCAAGGAGTTTGGTCGGCTCTCTATCTACACCTCGTACAGTTTGGTCACCGATCTTTTGGTTGAAGCCACTCTCTTTAAATATGTTCAATCCGGTTCGATAGTGTTCCCCCATCTCCTTGTGGGCATGTAGAAATTGCTCCAGATTCTTTTTGGTATCATTGTCTGTGAGTTGGAGGAGAAGTTGGCTGCCACTATTCTGGATCTGTTTTTCCTGTTGAACAAACTTTGACCAGTATTTATCACGATTACTCTTCTCATCTCCCCTGAGAAGCGTATTTTTCCACTCCTGTACCTGCCTTTTAAAATCAGTGGTCATCTGACGGATGACGCGTTCATTGGCAATATCGTGACTCAGAATATGATCATATTTTTTGAAGGCCATGAAGGCGTCATAGAATCCACCAAAACCGGCTGCAAGCAGCAAGAGGGTGCCAAAACCCGAGATCATGAGCAGTTTGATGCGAATGCTGTCTCTATACCACGTCATCATCGGTTATCCAGATCGATTATTCTGAAATAGGGTTCTCTATGGAAATCCTGTAGCTAATGCGGCTACTTCAGACTACAGGGTTATTGTACACCGCCAATTAATGACATTAGATGCATTCACTGCTGTCCCGTTAACTCCCTCTGCCCTTTGGGGTGAGGGGGATCTATAGATAAGTCGTTGATTTAATTCACCCTCACCCTGGCCCTCTCCCTCATAGTGAGAGGGAATGTTCTATTGCAGTATGTCATGTTGCTGTTGATATATGCGCCCTAAAAAACACCTCCACCAAAGGAGTTACTGCAACATACTACAAAGTTAACGGGACAGCAGTGAGATGCATTAAAACTGTTAGCGACAGAATATCTCATAAATTTAGTATGTTAGCTGATGAATTAGGCAGCTTCTCAATAACTCAGTGCAGATGGGTAACTTTCAGGTGGGTGCAGTAACCCCTTTTCGGGAGACGCGGTGAATAGATCCCTGTACGCTCACAGCAGCATCCCTGCTGCTGTACGTCCTGAAAAGGTGTCACTGCACCCACCTATGGCACGGACTTTTTGGCTTTTGCCCTAATCGCACACTTCTCGTCGTCCAACTGCGGATTCTAGGTTGAACAACTATAGCTCAATAGGCGGGGGCTTCGCTGGGGTAATCCAACCCTTTTTTTGATGCCTGATCTTTGATTGCACTGAAGAGTTTATAGTCTAGAGACTCTTTTTCCCCCTCGCTACCCTCAATCTTCTCCTTGATGAAGGTGCTGCGCTTCTTTGACAAGAGATCGATTTGCTGTTGTAGCTCTTGGCGCTGTTTTGCCTTTTGGGTGATGATGGCTTTCTGCTCTTCCGGTGCCATCGCCCGCATTGGCTTTGGCAGCATCTCGGGATCGATGGTCTCCATATTCACTCTGCCATCGGTGACATCATCAACCAGTTCACCCTTTCCGAGAAAATTCTTCTTACCGCTATCTGAGGCGTTGTAGGTGGCTCGGCGGGCACGGGATGCCACAGATGCTTGTGCATGGAGCTTTTCGGTTGCGGCTACTTTTCGCTGCTGCTTAATCTTCTCTTCAGCACTGCCGTAGTAGAGGCGGGTCTCATCGAGTTTTGCTGACAGTGTGGCAAGTTTCCCATCGAATGGAGTGGCAACGGCGATTGCACTACCATCCTGTTCAACCTGGAAGTAACGGCCACTGCCCAGCTGGGCAATCTGCTGCCATTGCCGGGTGGTGGATCGGTTCTCTCCACACTGGATGGCATTGACAAGAATGCCTTTTGATTTCGCTTTGATCAGTGTTGCGGGATATTTCACATCGTCCTGGTAATCCATGTGGGGCGGGGCGTCGCCAACCAGAAAGAGCACTCTGTAGGTCTGTCGCTCCTGGCTCCATGAGATCTTGTTGACGGCATCATCAAGGGCCTGGTTGACGCTCTCCGGGCCATCGCCACCACCAGCTGCTTCAAAGTCCATCAGGGTGGCGTACATTGAGTCGAGGTCATCCGACAGATCGCTGACCCGGGTGACATACTTGTCGCCACGGTCGCGATAGGCCACCAGCCCCATGCGGATGTCAGGTGCGTTGTTGGCCGATGCCATGCTGGAGGCGATAGACCAGATCTTCTCTTTGGCGGCATCGATCAAGCCCCCCATACTGCCGGTGGTATCGAGAACAAACACCACCTCAATGGCCGCCTGCTGGTTGATGATGGGCTGGATAATGGGGGCTATCGGTAGTTGTTGGCTGGTGACGGCATTGACGCTGCCGATATGCGGGAAGAGCGCCACTGTGGCCGTAGTGGCTGCGAAAAGTGCAACTGCGATCATTTTCTGTTTCATCATATACTCCTGGTTATTAATGGTTGGTTGAGAGTTTTCTTACGGCGGTCTGGGCTCTCTGATGTGCTTGGTTGAAACGGTCTGCCTTTGCCTGGTTTTTCTCGATAGAGGTAAACTGCTCTCTTATGCTTGCGGGGATATAGACAAACAGTGCCTGGGTAAGAAAGAAGCTCCAGAGGGTCAGAGCTGTACTCTCTGTCTGGATAAATACCCAGTAGGCTGCCGCTAATGAGAGGAGGTGAAGCCCAAGATCTGCCAGCGCGGGAAACAGGCCGTTATAGAAATAGAGGGAGCGGATCAGCCAGATCATGCCGAGTTGAAGCAGCAGGTAGAGTGGTAGCGGCACCCCGCTCAACCAAGAGATAGCGCTTATCGCTACCCAAACAGCGAGGGTGACGATGCGGCCAACCGCTTGGTCACTGCGTTTCAGTAGATAGGTCAGGTAGAGAAAGGCCGCTCCGGTGATGAGCAGGCGGAGGGTTGCTTCAAGGGGCAGGATGGTATTTAAAAGGGTGAGTAGTAGGGTGCCGACTACTGCGGCTATGAGGGCGATAACCACTCCATCGGTAAATGTTGCCGTTTTCATGACCGGCTCCTCTTCTGTTTTTCCCGCAGGAAGGCTATCTCCACATCTGCCTTGTCGATACTGAGTTCTCCTGTATCGAAGAGGGTTTCGTTAGCAGGATATTGCTCCCTCTCTATCAGGAGGTCGGCTTTCTGCTGCATGCTCTCCAGACGACTCTGGTTCTCCTTAATGCGTGTAGTGAGGCTCTCCAGTGCCTGGCCAAGGTTCTCCTCCCTTCTGTCAAGAAAACGCACTCTCTGTTGTGACTCCAGCTTGCGCTTTACCAGCGTACGGGCAAGCTCCTCGTTGTCTGTTTTGAAACAGATATCCAGCTCCTCCTCTAGTCTGTTGAGACTCTTTTCGATATCACGCCTGGGCAGAGTCAGTTGCTTCACTTCATGATGGAGCAGTTTGCTTCGCTGCTGATCCTGGTTGAGCTCCTCCTCCATCTCACGAATTGTCTGCCTGAGCAGTAACTCCGGTTCTTCGATGCGGTCGAGAACGGCATGAAAATCGGCTTGAAATAGCCGTGATACTCTGTTGATAAGGGCCATCTGATACTCCTTTTTTCTCAATTGATCTGCTGGTATCTTTAGTCTAGGGGTGGCCGGTGTTATGGAGTAGACAGGGTTTTGTAAAATATGCGGAGGCAAAATTTACAAAAGATTTACATACAGTGAACGCAGCATGCTGATAGGCTTTAATTGAGATGAAACGAAAGATTCGCTTACTGATAGTGGAAGATGAGCCTGCCATTCTTAACGGTCTGATGGATCTCTTTGTCTTTCACGGCTATGAGGTCGACAGCGCTGATAACGGCGATGTGGGGTTGGATAAGGCGTTGAGCGGGCACTATGACCTGATTCTTCTGGATATCATGCTGCCGGGTGTCAACGGCTATACGATCTGTGAACGGGTCAGACAACAGGACCGGGATCAGCCGATCATCATGCTTACCGCAAAGAGCGCTGATGAAGATGTGATACGGGGGCTCTCTCTCGGTGCGGATGACTATGTTGCCAAGCCCTTCTCTGTTGCTCAGCTGGTACTGCGGGTAGAGGCGGTACTGCGCCGCTCCAAACCGCTTGCAGCGATGGCTGAGGTGATCTCTATTGGTGATGATATTGAGCTGGATAGCCGCAATCTCTCTGGTCATCGTGGTGGTACCACGTTTACCTTTACCCTGCGGGAGATGGAGATTATTCAGTACCTCGATGCAAATGCTGAACGTCCGGTCTCCCGGGAGGAGTTGTTGACCCGAGTGTGGGGCTATGCCAAGAATCTGGAGCTGGAGACCCGCACCGTCGATATACATATTGCCAAGATTCGGCGCAAGATAGAGCCGGATCCAGCCCAGCCCCAGTATTTGACAACCGTGCGTGGTAGGGGTTACCGATTGTTATCGAGCTGATATGCATTACTCTCTGCTTACAGGCATAAACCCCAACCGTCTGCGGCTATCGTTGCTGCTCTTTTTTCTTGCCTTGCTGATACCTACGGCGGTATTGATTAGTCAGGCGTATAGTCAGCTGAAATGGGAGGCCTTTCACTACCATCAGGTAGATGCCGAGTTACAGGCCGGACGTATTGATGAGCATCTCACTCGCTTGATAGAGAGAGAGGAGCGGCGACCTTTTAGCGACTTTCATTTTCTTGTGGTTGAGGGTGACTCCGAGAACAATTTTTTACAGCGCTCACCACTCTCAAGCTATCCTGTGGACTCAGCAATTCCCGGCCTTATCGGTTTCTTTCAGGTGGATAGCGCAGGGCGATTTTCCACTCCGTTGCTACCCCAGACACGAGACTCCAATCTTTATGGTGTATCCAGTAGTGAGCTGAAGTTACGCAACATCCTGCATGAGCGAATACAGAAGATCCTCAGTGATAACCGGCTGGTTCAACAGCACCGGCCCACTTTGGCTAAGCGAGACGAAGCATCCGCTACCATCTTACCGCGACCAATAGCTGTAGAGGAGGTTAAGAATGCAGCAGGTAAAAAGCGTGTGGAGGTGGAGGTTGTGGCGGCGGTAGATGGGCTTCCGACCGAGCCACCGGTGCAGTCACAAGTCGCGTTTGACCAACTCAACAGACCACCACTGAAAGGTATGAAGAAGAAGCAGCAGCTTGCAGGGAGTCTCGGCAGGCTGGAGGATCTAAAGCTGGAGTACAGCTACCAACAGGTTGCACCAGCGGCACGGGTGTCGAAGGCAGCGCCCTCGATAAAGCGCCCACAACGGGCGAAAAGCAGTATGCGAAAAGAGACCAGCCAACTACCAGAGGTGCTAGCAACAGTACCTGCAAAGGTATTGAATAGTGCTATCGATGATGCAGCAGGCCTGCGTATTACCACTTTTGAGAGCGAAATTGACAGCTTCGAACTTAGCTTGCTGGATAGTGGCCATTGGGTGCTTTTTAGAAAGGTATGGCGTGATGGTCGACGCTATATCCAGGGCGCGTTGATTGAACAAAAAATATTTATTGATAGTGTTATCGGTGCCGCTTTTAGTGGGACGGCGCTGTCACAAATGAGTGATCTGATTCTTGCTTACCGGGGTGATGTACTCTCCGCTTTTAGTGATGACTCTGAGAGAGGTTATCTTTCCAGCACCGAGGCGCTCTCTGGTGCGCTCCTCTATCAGGCTAGGTTGTCGGCTCCATTGAGTGATCTGCAACTGCTGTTCAGTATACGGAAGCTTCCCGTCGGCCCAGGTGCGAAAGTGGTCTACTGGGTGGGTGCTATTTTGCTTGTGGTGCTCTGTGCCGGTTTTTTTCTGATGTACCGTCTGGGGATGAGACAGATTGAGCTGGGTCAGCAGCAGCAGAATTTTGTTTCAGCGGTGAGTCATGAACTAAAAACGCCACTGACATCGATTCGTATGTACAGTGAGATGCTGCGTGAAGGCTGGGTGACTGAAGAGAGGCGGCGAGGTTATTACGACTTCATTCATGATGAGAGCGAACGTCTGTCGCGGTTGATTAATAACGTACTGCAACTGGCGCGGATGACCCGCAACTCCCTCCCTATCGAATTGAAACCGGTCACCGTCAGTAAGCTGATTGACGGAATTTACTCCAAAGTGTCATCACTGGTTGAGCAGATGAGTTTTGAGCTGGAACTCTCATGTGATGATGAGGTGGGTAGAGTGATAGTTGCTGTTGATGAAGACGCCTTTAGCCAGATCATTATTAACCTGGTGGATAATGCCCTGAAATTCTCATCCCACGCTGATAAGCAGCGGGTGGAGATAAGCTGTTACCCATTCAGAAATGGTGATATCGGCTTCTCAATCCGTGATTATGGTCCCGGTGTGCCAGAGGATCAGATAAAAAAGATATTCCAGCTCTTTTATCGCTCTGAAAATGAGCTAACGCGGGAAACTTCTGGTACCGGCATCGGCTTGGGGCTGGTAAATCAGCTGGTTCAGGCAATGAACGGCAAGGTTGATGCCAACAATCGGCAGCCAGGAGTAGAGTTTACTGTTAGGTTGCCTTCGCAATAAACACAGTAGTAGAAGGGTGATCTTTTCCTTCAGAAGGTGTTTTTTTTGCCGATAACCCTGAGTAAGAAGCTGTTCTATCCTTTTTTGGTAGACCTTTTATATAGGTACTACAATTCACTTGTGGAGAAGAGCAAATTGCTCCTGAGTGCTGTGATGTTCCTTGTTGCTATACCCTCATGAGGGCGAGTGGGTTAGTGAGGCTACGGTAAGTGATTTTATCAAAAGAGCGGTAATTATCAGGGTAATGCGGTGCGATTGAATCTCAGCATTAAATCTCGGTCACTGATCCTGCTCTGCCTTATGGTACTGGCACTCTTGCCGGTTGCCTGCGATGACAGCGGAGAGCCGCAACCTCTTAGTCGCCCCCTACTAACACAGGAGGAGCAGGCATGGCTCGCTGCCCATCCCGATATCAAAGTAGCTCCCGATCCGGCATTTCGTCCGGTTGAATATTTTGATGAGCAGGGCCTCTATATGGGGATTGCTGCTGATTATATACGGCTCGTGGAACAGAAGTTGGGGATCACCTTTAATATTGTGCAGCTTGCCAACTGGAGTGATGTTTTGACCCAGGCTCAGGCGCGTAAGGTGGATATGTGGGGAGCTGCCAGCCCCACTCCTCAGCGCCTGAAGTATATGCACTTCTCTCAGCCTCTAATTAATGTACCCGCCGTTATTATTGTCAGAAAGCAGGTGACCCGTGATCTCACCATAAATGATCTGACAGGGATGCGGATTGCTGTCATCAAGGGCTACGCAGCCCACGACTATCTGCTTGATAGTTATCCCAATCTGCAGCTTGATCCCACCCCTGACATTGACACGGCACTGAAAAAAGTCTCCTTCGGTCTTGTGGATGCGATGATCGGCAATCTAGCGACCAGCACCTACTATATGGAGCAGCTGGGGATCACCAATCTGCGTGTGGCCGGTAAGTCAGGTTTTCAATACCGGCTCGCCTTTGCTACCCGTAGCGACTGGCCTGAATTGAAATCGATATTGGATAAAACGATCGCCAGTCTCACTGAGCTGGAGCGGCGACAGATAGACTCAAAATGGATCAGTATGGGGGGGCGGGATCCCGGCCTAAGCCGTGAGATGCTGATCACCATGGCCATTGCTATGGCCTTCATTCTGTTTTTTTCGGTACTCATCTGGAACCTCTCACTCAATCGTCAGGTCAGGCAGAAGACTAAAGCGCTGAAGAATGAGCTGGAGGAGAGAGCACGGGATGCTGAGGCGATCAAGTTGGCGGCATCGGTATTCAGTCACACTGCTGAAGCCATTGTGATAACCGATCCCGAGTCGCGCATTCTTCGTGTCAATAGTGCCTTTGTTGATGCCACCGGTTATAGCGATGTTGAGGTACTAGGTAAGACGCCAAGAGTTATACACTCCGGTCGCTACGATGAGGATTTTTATCGTGAGATGTGGGCACATCTTTTGCGGGAGGGGATCTGGCAAGGGGAGATATGGAATCGACGAAAGGATGGTGATCTTTTCCCCGTTTGGGAAACCATTAATGCGGTACACAATGAGGCGGGGGAGATCACCCAGTATATCGGTAGCTTTTATGATATTACTGAACGTAAACTTTCAGAGCAGCATATTGCCCATTTAGCACACTACGATCATTTGACCGATCTGCCTAATCGGCGGCTGTTTGATGAACGCTGCACCCACAGTATCGATATCGCCAAACGTGAAGGGCAGTCCCTGGCCATCCTCTTTTTTGATATTGATCGATTTAAACAGATTAACGACACCATGGGACACCCTGTGGGTGATCAGGTGCTACAGGAGGTGGCGGTTCGCTTGAGAAGCTCTCTGCGTGGCGCTGATACGGTTTCTCGCTTGGGTGGTGACGAGTTCGCGGTGCTGCTGGAGCAGATTGACTCATCCAAGGACGCATCTAGGGTAGCACTCGGCCTGCTGAAAGAGTTCGATAGGCCTCTCACCATTGACCACCAGGAGATGCGTATATCCATCAGCATAGGTATCAGCATCTATCCTGATGATGGCAGTGATGCCACTACCCTGATCAAGGGTGCTGATGTTGCTATGTACCGGGCAAAAAAAGATGGCGGTAGCAGTTATCAGTTTTATACCGAAGAGTTGACATCGGAGATCAGTGATCGCCTGGCGTTGGAGCTGGGCTTGCGGCGAGCACTTGAGCGTGATGAACTGGTACTCCACTACCAGCCGGTTATTGATCTGGTCACCGGTCAACCTGTCAGTGCGGAGGCGCTGGTGCGCTGGAATCACCCTGAGCAGGGTTTGGTGAGTCCGGATAAATTTATTCACCTGGCGGAAGAGACCGGACTGATACGTCCTCTGGGTGAGTGGGTACTGTTTGAGGCCTGCAGGCAGCTCAAATCCTGGCATGATGCCGGAATGCGAAAGATGACCATCTCAGTTAACCTGTCGGGTCGACAGTTTCTCTCAGGAGGGGCTATTGACTATATTCACGATATTCTGCTGGAGACCGGGCTCGAACCTCGCTATCTGATTCTGGAGTTGACTGAATCGACAGTGATGGAGCATATTGATGAGATTCGTTCCCAGCTTGAACAGATCAGAGGATTTGGTGTGCGCCTCTCGGTCGATGATTTTGGCACCGGCCACTCCACCCTGGCCAAGTTGACCAAGCTTCCCTTCTCTATCCTGAAGATTGATCGCAGCTTTGTTATGAATGTCACCTCTCATCCAGAGGAGGCCGTGATACTCAGGACCATCATCGCTATGGCCCATACCCTGAGGATGGAGGTGGTCGCCGAGGGAGTGGAGAGTGAGGGGCAGGCCGGTTATCTGCTGCGTAATGAGTGTGACCTGATGCAGGGCTATCTTTTCAGTCGACCCTTGGCGGCTGATCAGTTTTCCACGCTTATGGAGGAGACCCCTGGGCTTGATATGACCCGTTTAATATCAGAGGGTGACACTCCGGTAGTCCTGGTGGTTGATGCAGAAGCTGATGCGCTGGAACTGATCAGCGTACTGTTGGAGCATGAAAATTATCAACTGTTGTTGGCCGATTCACCCAAAGCAGCACTTGAGCAGATGGCCACACAGCATGTTGATGTGGTTGTCAGTGACCAGTACATGCCTGAGATGGATGGGGTGGAGTTTCTGCGAAGAGTTAGAAAAATATATCCCAAGACCCGGCGGATTCTGCTTACTGCCTACCCGGATATGCGAACAGTGGTAAAAGCGATTAATGAAGGTGCTATCTACAAGTTCCTGACAAAACCAAATGAGACTACTCAGCTGCTACAGGTAATCCGGGAAGCCCTGAAGAAAAAGCCTATCGGAGAACATTAATAAATACCTATGTAACAGGGCTTACTGTATAGCTTTCGGGTATACCCTCAACAAGAGCTCTTGACCGCAGTAGGAGCCCTGCCCTCGGGGTGATGGAATTTTGTAGGGAGAGTGCAGCGTCTATCGCGGCGAGGGCGCCGCTCCTACCGGGAATCCGCTGCACCGTGTGCAAAGCTAAGCGGTTACGAGGAGAGCTATAGGTTGCATATGATGGATGTTCTGTATTTATGTATTTAGGTGATCTCTATGCTATGGTCACCGAGCCAGAAAATGTAGCAGGAGTCGTATAATCGTCGATCTAATCTGCCCGTTATGTCGGTCAGCAGAAGCCATTCCGTTCTATCAGGGGAGGCGAGACTATTATCGCTGTCCCAGGTGTGCTCTGGTCTTCGTGCCTCCCCATCAATACCTGTCTCCGCAAGAAGAGAAGGCAGAGTATGATCTGCACGAGAACTGTGCAGGGGATCAGGGCTATCGTCATTTCCTCAGTCGTCTTTTTACTCCGGTAGTGGAGCGATTGACTCCAGGGAGTTATGGCCTTGATTTTGGTACCGGACCGGAACCTACACTCTCGAAGATGTTTGAAGAGGTGGGGCACTTGGTGGAGATTTATGATCCATTTTATGCGCCAGAGGTAAGTAAGTTACAGCTGCAATACGACTTCATCACGGCATCCGAAGTGGTTGAGCATATGCATCACCCTCGACAGGATTTAGACCGGCTCTGGTCTTGCCTGAAATCGAATGGCACCCTTGGCATCATGACCAAGCGCGTACTTGATAGAGACGCCTTTTCATCCTGGCACTACAAAAATGATCCAACGCATGTCTGTTTTTTTTCACTCGATACCTTTCGATGGTTTGCTGATCACTGGAATGCGGCCTTGACTGTTCCATGTAAGGATGTCGTTCTTTTTACAAATAGCAGTCCCCCCATCACTAAATTCCCAGCACTAACCAGCAACTGAACCGCAGTGAACAGGTGGGCAGGCTTGCGTTATTTTAAAGAAGTCACCACAACCCTCCATGAGCTAATCGATTGCACGGGATTATAGAGAAGTTACATTGGTTTGTTGCTGGAAGTGGGACGGCCCCAAAATATCTGGCCAATTGAAGTATAATTGGTAGATATGTCACGGCAATATGAAGACGCAGTAGATGCAAAAATTTGATAACTATTTTACCCCGATGGTCAGAAGTAAGCCGAATGATCGACTGACCAATCTGCCCCCGCTCGGTCTTGATGCAGACAGCGTCAGTGATCAGTTCAGGCACTATTTTTCCCATACGCTTGGTCGAGACGGCCACGCTTATACCACTCACTACCCCTACAAGGCGATTGCCATGGTGGTGCGTGACCGGCTGATGGAGCGCTGGAAGAACACTCAGTCTGCCTATGAGGAGGGGAGGGTGAGGCGCACCTACTACCTCTCCCTTGAATTTCTTATGGGGCGGGCTTTGGGTAATGCCATGCTGAATCTGGGTATCACCGATGTGGTGACTCAGGCGCTTCACGATTTTGGTATCGAGCAGGAAGAGATTGCAGAGAGCGAGCCCGATGCGGGCCTTGGAAATGGCGGTCTAGGCCGTCTTGCGGCCTGTTTTCTCGATAGCTGTGCCACCCTGCAGCTGCCGGTGAAGGGATATGGTATTCGCTATGAGTACGGCATGTTCAAGCAGTATATTGAGGATGGGCGGCAGGTTGAGGAGCCAGACCACTGGCTGCGTGATGGCAATCCCTGGGAGTTGGAACGCCCGGAGTATACACAGCGGGTCTCGTTTGGCGGGCGCACCGAGTTCTACTCCGATGAGAAGGGCAATCTGCGAATACGCTGGGTCGAAACCCAGGATGTGTTGGCGGTACCCTACGACACCCCGATACCCGGTTATCAGAATGGAACGGTGAACACACTGCGTCTATGGCAGGCAGCCGCTACAGATGAGTTTGACCTCAACGAGTTCAATGCCGGCAGTTATACTGATGCCGTGGGGTCAAAGAATAGCGCTGAAAATATCACCATGGTGCTCTATCCCAACGACGCCAGTGAGAATGGTAAGGAGCTGCGGCTGAGGCAGCAGTATTTTCTTGCCTGCGCCAGCATCAAGGATGTACTGCGTGACTGGAAGAAACTGTACGGTAACGATTTTTCCCGGTTTGCAGAGAAGAGCTGCTTTCAGCTCAACGACACTCACCCCACTATCGCCGTAGCTGAGTTGATGCGACTGCTGGTCGATAGAGAGGGGCTGGGGTGGGATCAGGCCTGGCAGATCACTAGCAAAACAATGGCCTATACCAACCACACCCTGTTGCCCGAGGCGCTGGAACGCTGGCCGGTGCGGCTGTTTCAGCAACTGCTGCCGCGTCTGCTGGAGATCATCTATGAGATCAACGCCCGTTTTCTTGCCGAAGTGGCGGCTCGCTGGCCGGGCAATACCGAGCGTCTGCGCCGTCTCTCAATTATTGAAGAGTCTGGTGATCCTCAAGTGCGCATGGCTTATCTGGCGATTGTCGGCAGTTTCTCTGTCAATGGTGTGGCAGAACTTCACTCCAATCTTCTGCAATCGGGTCTATTCAAAGATTTTTATGACCTCTGGCCGTGGAAATTCAACAACAAGACCAACGGTGTAACCCAGCGGCGTTGGCTGGCCCACAGTAATCCCGCTCTGCGGCAGCTGATCAGCGATACCCTTGGTGAGAAGTGGATCTATGAGCTGGAGGAGTTGCGCCGTCTCGAGCCCTATGCCGCTGATCCCGCATTTCGCCAAAAGTGGCACGAGGTTAAGCAGGACAACAAGCGGCGTCTTGCAGAGATGGTATTGAATGATACCGGGGTAGTCATAGACCCAAAATCGATGTTCGATGTTCAGGTGAAACGGATTCATGAATATAAGCGCCAACTTCTTAATATCCTTCATGTAATTCATCTATATGCTCGAATTAAGGCAGGTGATAGTGACGGCATGACGCCAAGAACCGTGCTGATTGGCGGCAAGGCGGCCCCCGGTTATCAGCGAGCAAAGCTGATCATTAAGCTGATTAACAGTGTGGCCTGTGTGGTTAATAGCGACCCTGAGGTGAGCCGCCTGTTACAAGTTGTCTTCCTGCCCAACTATCGAGTATCTGCCATGGAGGTGATCTCTCCTGGCACCGACCTTTCGGAGCAGATATCGACCGCCGGTAAGGAGGCATCGGGCACCGGCAATATGAAGTTCATGATGAACGGTGCCCTGACTATCGGTACACTGGATGGGGCTAATATCGAAATCCGTGAAGAGGTAGGGGATGATAATTTCTTCCTCTTTGGCCTGACCGAGAGAGAAGTTGAAGAGGCACGCGGGCACTATCAGCCACAACAGATTATAGAGAATGACGGGGATTTTAATCGTGTTATGGAGCTGTTATACAAGGGACATTTCAACCAGTTTGAACCGGGACTCTTCGATCCGATTATTCATTCGATCAGGGATGCTCACGATCCATGGATGGTCGCCGCCGACTTTTCAGGCTATATCAAGGCCCAAGAGGATGCAGCGGCACTCTATAGTGACCGGGAGCGCTGGGTCGCCTGTTCCATCCTCAATACTGCCGCCAGTGGCAAGTTCTCTACCGACCGTACCATGCATGAATACAACGATGGAATCTGGAAATTAGACGCGGTTTCTCCGCTCTCATTGGGGATCGAAAAGACGTTATAACAGAGTGCCTGGCCGCTGATCGGTAAGCCAGTAGAAGCGATAGGGTGGGATTACCAGTTGGTCTTTGAACAGGGCGGGTGACTCACCGGAGCAGATGTCTTGCAGCTGGCCGCGTTGGAATGCGCCACGATTACCCAGATCCCCCAGGTTCAGATACTGGGGGTTAGCATCAAAGTTGGCTACCACCAGCACGCTCTCACAGGGAGCTTCCGGGTGAGTTCGAAGAAAGACAAACAGATGTTCATTGCCCACGTCGAGCAGTTCACGATTGTTGAAATCGGAAAAAGCCGGGGTCATCTTACGTACGGCGATCATCTTCTTCAGTCCATCGAAAATTCTTTGTTCCACGGAGCCGTGCTGATTACGTAGCGCCGCCTTCTCCCAATCCAGGCGAGGGCGATGCATCCAACGGTTGTCACTTGCCTTGGTCTCATCCTCACGGTAACTGCAGTCGTTCAATGTTCCGATCTCATCACCGTAATAGAGCAGGGGGATGCCACCAAAAGAGAGAATCATGCCGTGCATCAGCAGGATAAGCTTTATTGCGCGATCAACCGCATCGTCATCTTCGTTCTCTATCGCCGCCTGTAGTCCTATCAAGGAGGCTAGGGAGCCAGAGATGCGGGCATCACCGGTCTTTTCATTGCGGCCAAAGGGTAGCCCCCGTGCGTCAGAGTCGAGATATTGCCCGGTGAAGTAGTTGAGCAGAAATTGGCGGTGGGCCTTTGGTTCATAATCACAGCGAATGATATCGGCATCGTCGAATCCCAGGCCGATGTCGTCATGGCAGCGCACATAGTTGAGCCAGGTGGCGCGGTCAAGTTTGGTGGGCAGGCTGCGTACCCCTTGGTTCAGCAGTTTGGCATTGCGGGTGGCGACCGCATCCCACAACAGTGCCATGTAGGTGGCGTTGTAGGCGATCTCACACTCCTTGGCGATGATCGCATCCTCGCCAAAATATTTGATCAGCTCCAGCGGTGCGACAATCGCCTCGGCAATAAACAGCACCCCGGGTGCAGTGACCTGGCAGCAGTCCTTCATCAGCTGCAGAAGCAGGTGTGCCTCACGCTCATTTTGGCAGTTGGTGCCAATTTTTTTCCATAGAAAGGCCACCGCATCAAGCCGTAGGATATCCGCCCCCTGGTTGGCCCAGAAGAGGAGCACATCGACCATCTCAATAAAGACAGTGGGGTTACTGTAGTTGAGATCCCACTGGTTACTGTTGAAGACGGTCATCACCCACTGCTCTATCTCTTTGTCCCAGGTGAAGTTGCCCGGAGAGGTCTCGGGAAAGATCTCGGGCATGGTCTCCTCAAACATATCGGGGATGTCGCGATCATCAAAGATGTAGTAGTAGTTCTGGTATTTGCGCTTATCTGCCTTCGCCTTCCTCGCCCACTCATGCTCATCGGAGGTGTGGTTCACCACGACATCCATGGTGAGTAACATATTGCGTTGGCGCAAAGATTGAGCGAGCTTGCGCACATCTTTCATGCTACCCATGCGTGGATCGATATTGCGAAAGTTGCTCACCGCATAACCACCGTCGCTCTTGCCCTCAGGGCAGACCATGATCGGCATGACGTGGATCATGTTGATGCCCAGCTCTTGCAGATAGGGAATACGGGCTTTTAACCCCGGCAGATCACCGGCAAAACCGTCTGCATAGAGTGCCATGCCCACCCACTGCTGGCTGAGAAACCAGTTGTGATCCTGCTCCCGGTCAATATCCAGCTGCTCCAGCTCACAAGAGCGCTCGATGTAACGGCGGGCCATCGTCTCGACCAGACGGATCATCTTCTGCTTAAAATCGTCCCGCTCACCATAGAGCTGAAAGAAGAGGGAGTGGATAGCATAGAAGTTCGCACCAAGACGGGTATAGAAGTGGCGTAGATCCTGTTTGCGGATATCCTGTTTTAGCGCATCGAGGATTTCATTCAGCAGCGAGTGAGAGATCTGTTCATACATGGCTGTCATTCTTCATTTTTAAGTTGGTCGCTCTTTATAGAGGATAGAACAGCGCACTGTTTATATTGGCTGGCGCTCTAAATCTATAGTGCCCATAGCTGTGCGAACACTTGATAGAAGTCTCGGTCATCCACAGTGGCACCGCGTCTTCCAACCAATTGTGAGGCAAACTTCTGGGCTCGTTCCAGGGTCTGCTGTAGAGGCCAACCGTGGTGGAGCCCCAGAATCAGCACCGAGGTGAAGGCATCACCCGCACCCACCGTATCAACCACCTCCAGGGCGGGCGAGGGGGTGATGGCGGCAAATGGTTGCTCGCCACTCATGGCAAAGGCACCTTTGTCACCTTGGGTGACCACCAGACCCTCGAGATTATAGTCACGCTGAAACTGGCGGGCCCGCTCCTCTATGTTGCCCTCCACGCCAATCAGTTGTGCCAACTCATGCTCATTGAGCTTAACCCAGTGAGCCTGACTCAGCATCTCAAGTACCTTATCCCGTTGCCACCAGGGGGAGCGCAGGTTAACGTCGAGAAATATAGGGCAGTCAGCCGCTGACTGCAGAGCAGAGAGTGCCTGTCGGGATTCCGTGTTACGCAGTGCCAGGCTACCATGATAGATCAGTTGGGGGGTGACGGGTGGAATAGCCTCCCCACGGATGTAGTCATAGGCGCGGTGAGGCAATATTTTGTAACGGGGTTCACCGTCTGTCAGGGTGATATCAACCTCTCCAGTGGCGTGAACGGGGTCAAACTGTAGTCCTGCAGTGGACATGCCCCAGTCAAGCATCGTCTGGTGAATTTGCCGACCCATGGGGTCATCACCCACCCGGCTGATAAGCAGGGGAGCGGCTGAGAAAGCCTGTAGATGCCAAGCTACGTTAAACGGGGCGCCGCCAAGTACCCGTTCGTCACCGGGAAATATATCGAACAACACCTCACCGAATATGCAGATGGCATGCTGCTTCATAGGAGATCCGCCGAAAGCCAGTTAATGGTAACCGGGTGGTAATAGGCTATACCCTCAAGGATGCCGTCTGCATCACGACCCCACTCCAGGTCGTGCCCTCGTATCAAACCATGAATGCCGATCAACAGCAGGTAGATGTGCCTATTTTCACCGTCCATAATCCACAGTCTAGACAATATCGAGGATATTTGAGAGTAATCAGGGTAAATAAAGCGCAACAGAGAAGCGCTTATACATCTTATGATGGATTGCTTTGGTTGGCATCAGCACTATTCTCGGGCAGTCTCCTAGACATGGTCTCCTTCTTGATCTTGAACATTTTGAGTGCAATCCAATTCATTCAAAATTACTCCTGAAGCTACGTTGCCATCTGACAAAGTCAAAATAACAGGAGATGAACCAAAATAGACACAAATAGAGAGGGTTCTTTAAATTTTAGGGCGCTTCTGAGAAGACCCATGCTTGCATCTTGTCCGCTTTTCTTTACCCTCCCCGTACAGATTAATACCGTTGCCTGAACATAACCATGTCAGTGCTTCCGATACTCTACTGCGATTTATACTCCAGTTTTGTGTGTGGATATAGACACTGCCCCAAGGTGTAGCCCTATGCAGTATGGACCAAGAGAGATTGTTACCCCCTTTCGCCCCATTCCCCTCGATGTGCCAGAGGGGATGATGCCCAACGAGTTTTTTAATAGCACCGAGAACCTCAACGACCTGATGCACAACAATGGACTGTTGATGAATCCTGAGAATCTGCTGCTCTATCGCAAGGCACTGGGCCACAGCAACGAATTCGACACTTCGATCATCTACAACACCTCGAAGTGTATTCTCGATCCACTAGGTCGTCCGGTACGGCGTACCCAAGTGCCTGAAAATGTTAAGAGTGTCTGGAACAGGATGAACCAGATTATCATCGAATATATGTTGGAGACGTACCCGGATCCTGAGGCTGCGCTGGTATTGGCGGGTGAGGCAAGCTTGGATGCCACATGGCCGCTAACCTCTCCTGGTGTGCCGAGCATTCGCATGCTGCATAACCACTTTATAGTATTCGATAAGGTACAACTTAGAGATGCCGAACTGGCGGATACCAATAACCCCAATCTTACTGATGGTGGTCAGCACAGCCTGTTCCAGTCCCATATGGGAGAGGTTTATCAGCGCTTTTTCGATGTTTTGGATCTACAGGTTTTGCTGCCAGCTAGTCGTGGCTCCTCACGGATAGAGTTGACGGGCTATCCTCAGGGACTGCCAAGCTGGGAGGTGCAGGGGGGTGTCGAGGCACTTGGAAATGTCCGGTTCTGGCGTGAGTATGACGAGATCCTGAAGGGCTTTATTGATTTTTACAGGACCTTTTTTACCCAGGTCTCCACCCGCAACGCCCCGATGCCGAAAGATGCTTACTTCCCCGAGCAGGTTGAGAGTGAACTGATGTTCAATAACCATTTTATGGCGGCAGCAAAAAAAGTGAGGAACCTGGGTATCGCCGATGCCAAGTATGCCAATGCTATCCGCTGGCAACCCGCCTTCAAGCAACTGATCTATCGCAACGACGAGGGCAAACTGATTGTCACCATCAGTCAGAACTCTATTGGCAACGCGATTACCGAGTTGCTGGGTGTGGTGGTGAAACGTGTGCCTGACGCAGAGGCCTATGAGAGGAGTGAGCCGCAGCTGATAGAGAAGCTGTTGGAAGTTAGGCAGCGTCTAGTGGAGGCCGATCTTGGGGATCCCATCACCACCCGCTACTGGGGTGGTGAGTGATGAACGGTGTGCCATGCGATGGCTTTGCCAATATCGACTGGAGAGGCGTGGTAGTGATTGCTGATGAGGTGTGGTGTGTTTGATTTTATGAAAAAAAGAGAGGTGCTTGATGAGCCCTCAGTGCTCTGGCTGTTCGACTGTTTTGGTTGGTGTTTGCGGAATTTTGATGCCAAGCTGTTCTACCAGAACACCCTCCTGGTAGTTCCATCGAACAAACATTTTCCAGGCAAAGAGAGTAGTGTCGAGGGTATGGCAAGGCTGATTCTTGATCAGGTCAAACGTTACGCTGGCATGGCTCATTGGCCCACAGAACTGGTTGATCAGCACAGTTGTAGAGTTACCCCTGTTCGGATTGAGGGGCTGGTAAGAGGGGAGGGGGGGGGTATTGATGATGGCAGTAGGCAGTTACAGCCCTTGCTTATCCCCTACAACCCAGATCAGGTTGGCAATCCAGAAGTATTGATTGCCTCTTTTGCCCATATTCTAGCGCAGTATCTCGCCTCAACGAGCACTGAACTCCCCCCTGGTGGCGCTGATAATTGGCCTCAGGCTACTGAAGTTTTGGCAGTATTTATGGGCTTTGGTCTTATGTTTACCAATACAGCTCTCCCCTTTCAACGGGGTGGTTGTGGCGGCTGTGGCGGAGCGAGCAGCCGTTCAGGTGCACTCTCTCAATATGATATCTCCTATGCCCTGGCCATTTTCTCGGTATTAAAGCAGATACCAGTGAAACAGATGACAAGCCACTTAAAGAGCGCACTTCGTGCTTATTTCAAATATGCGGTGAAGGATATTTCGAAACGAAGAGAGATTCTTGATGGTATAAATCAATACTTATCCAAAGACTCCCTGGCAGATGTCGAATCTTCAGCTAAACTTTAGTGTTTGAGTGGTTTTTAATAAAACTTCGGTTTTTCTGATATAGCGCCTTCGCTGAAGCTTAGCCAGGCCTGGTTTTTGGCCACTCGTTTTGTTGTGATTTCGTTTTTGTCATCATATACAGCTGTGATTTGGAATTATTCAAATAAAACTTGACAATTTCTGTGGGTAAATGATAATTTTATTACCGAGTAAATGACTTGGTATTTGCCGCTAACTGAGAGTATTGATATGAGACTATCGACTAAAGGCCGCTATGCGGTGACAGCAATGCTGGATTTGAGCCTTCACGGTGGTGAAGGGCCGGTAACCCTAGCAGAGATTTCAGAAACCCAGGGTATCTCTCTTTCCTATCTGGAGCAGCTTTTTGCCTGTCTGCGAGGAAAGCAGCTGGTTAAGGGTGTGCGAGGCCCTGGTGGTGGTTACTACTTGGGACGGCCTTCTGATGAGATCTCTATAGCCGATATTATCTGTGCTGTTGATGAGTGGGTAGAGTTTACCCGCTGTGGTGGAAATCGCGACTGCCAGGATGGAAAGCGCTGCCTGACACACAACCTCTGGGATGATCTGAGTAATGAGATCTACAAGTTTCTCCAGGGTATTACTCTTGCTGAATTGGTTAAGCGTGGCGGCCTGAAAGAGGGCGGCTGTATTAAAGAGGCGGAGAAAGCGGCAGCGGCAGAAGCGTCCGATGCTGCCGATGCTGCCGTGGCCTGATGCTCTAGGAGCCTGTCCGAGAATAGGACAGCTACTGCGGAAAGCCCATTTTGGCCCTTTTTTCCGCTCATTTTCGTTGAATAAGAGTAACTATTCACCTCAAATGACCGGAAGAAATAACTCAAAATGGACTTTCCTCGCTACGGTGCCTATTCTCGGACAGGCTCCTGAAGGGGAGGTGTTTCGACTTATCCCGCAAGTTACAACCACCGGCTTTACTCAGCTTAAGACCCTGGCCGGTACTACCGTTAATTATGGTAGCGCCTGGTTCAAATAGCTTCTGCTGTAGTTTTCAGGAGTCTCGCCCCCTTGGTGGGT
>JBEVXV010000189.1:0-4016 GCA_040505915.1 Sedimenticola sp.
GGAACGGTGCTGATGAAAGACGGAACGGTGCTGAAGATGGACGGAACGGTGCTGATGAAAGACGGAACGGTGCTAACGGTTGACGGAACTGTGCTGACGATGGACGGAACGGTGGTAATGGTGGACGTAACGGTGGTGAATAGGATGTCCGAAGTGCCGTCCGGAACATGGTTGGTGTCCAAACAAGACATGAAATCCTGGAGTGCCGTCTCAGGCGGAATACTGGTGTCAGCCGGCATAAAGGTGGGCACATATAAAACCGTATCAAAAGTGGTGTTGACGTTTCGCGTCATGAATTCTGAATATAGTTCAGGATCTGAGTTGATGACCTTCCTACGCGGTGAGCTTGGTTCCGCGTAGAAATCGAAATTATATGGAGGTGGCGACTCGAGGTCTGAACGTGATGTACCGGTAGAAATAGCGGTTGTCTTGGGAGAGTGCGTGGACGCGGTGGATGCCGGAACGACAACCACACTCGCCAGGGTAGCTGTCGTTGGCGTGGGTGCGGGCACTGGTCGCCCTGCCTGGTGGTTACTTTGCAAATGTTCGGCCATCATATAGGATCTAGAACGAGGGCAGGTAAACAGGCACAGGTCACACCTGACCTTCGGCCCATGGTGGTCCCGGTTGTGTCTCCGGAGCTGTTCCCCCGTGTTATACGCGATCCCACAGGATCCACACCGGTGATCGGACCGGTACTGGTGGTAAGGGGGCCTGATGGGTGGCCTCCTTCTATCTGATTGGTGCATTCTGGACATCTGGAAATACAGGTCACAACATTGCTTAGTCAAGTACATGTATTGACTATCTAGTTGTAGCCTGGACTTATTATCATGTTACTACTATTCTTAGGTATTGTTCCAGACTACCCTTTTCCTTTATAGTCGGTTGCAGTATCAAATAGTTTCAGACAGACAGTATACATGCACTGGACGTGTGCAGACGACATTATACATGCACTGGACGCGTGCAGACGACATTATAAACCGGATGGACGAGCTGATGTACGGGAAATGTACCTCCATACAATGATTTACATGTTATGCCATGAGTAACAAAAACAACAAAAACAACAACTTATAGTACACCCCACCCACTAGGTTAACTCCTGAGATCACCGAAGTGAGGTTTTAACCTATTGTAATGGACTATTTTGGGTTTTCCCTTTGGCCCTTGTCGCACTTCGTATACTAAGTCGGATATTTTCCTCTTAATTACGAATGGTCCTAGCCATTTACATTGGAACTTGGGACAGAGGCCTCTTTTCTTTGACGCGCTGAATACCCACACGGGTGAGCCAACCTGATATTGAGCATGGTTACTGCGGTGGTCATAGTCCCTTTTCTGTCGATCGCTCGCTTTAATCATTTTGTTTCGGGCTAGATCATGCACATGATGCATCTTGTCTTTCAGGTCTTCTATGTACGTACAAGGAGACTTCGGATCAAGGCGGTGTAATCCGTAGAGAATGTCAACCGGTAGACTTAGCTCGCGACCGAGCATCAGCATGCTAGGGGATTGACCGGTACTGTCGTGTACGGATGAGCGATAAGCCATCATGAGAACAGGCAAATACTTATCCCAGTCGCGCTGGTCGGTGGCAACATACTTGCTTATCATATCCTCCATGGTACGGTTAAAACGCTCGATTAGACCGTTACTTTGCGGATGAAATGCAGATGTTCGCGTCTTATCTATGTCTAGCAGGTGGCATAACTCCTGGAAAAGCGCAGATTCGAATTGTCTCCCCTGATCCGTGATTATCTGTCGGGGTACGCCATAGCGACTCACGAAGGTGGATACAAAGGACTGGGCGACCGTTACGGCTTCCTGGTTCGGCATGGGACATAACTCTACCCATCGGGTGAAATAATCAGACATTGAGAGTATGTATTTGTTACCCAATGCTGTTTCAGGAAATGGGCCAGCTATATCTATGGCGACTCTTTCTAGAGGGGCTCCCACTATATATTGTTTCATTGGGGCTTTCTGTTTTATGGCCGGTCCCTTTCTAGTCTGGCATATTTGGCACTCATTGCACCATTTTGCCACAGCTGCATCACAATTTACCCAATAAAATCTGTTGCGAAGGCGGGCAAGCGTCCTTTTTATACCTAAATGACCTGACACAGCATCATCATGTATCATTTTTAAAATCTCTGGCTGAAGGGCATTTGGTATAATTAACTGCTTGGTCACAGTTCGGTCTCCGTGCCATTCCCTATGCAACATTCCATTTTCAAGTTTAATCCGGTCCCACTGGGACCAGTACTGCTTGATTTCAGTTCCCATTGAACTGATATTTTCCCAACAGGGTCGGCGGTCTTCGGTTTTCCAGTCATATAGGAGAGAAATAACGGGATCGGAGGTTTGGGCCTCTATCACGGCTTGGTCACATACTTTTCCAACCTCATCAGGGGATGCACCCTTCATCGGGCGTGGGGGTGTTAATCCACTCTTACTCCCCTCTTGACTCGAAACATTTACATCTATCTTGGGAGTGTCGTCCCGGGCCCTGGGACTGGACTCCCCTTCAATCGTGGGAGAACACGCTAGTGATTCCATCCCACTCGTGCTGGCGCTCGAGCTGCGTTCCCCCAAGCTGGAGGGCAACGGCCTATGCTCTCCTACAGACGCAGGCTCACTTTCAGTTAGCACTCTGTCATCATCATTCCTAGTATTCATGCTACCCTGTTTTGTCCGATCAAGTTGTTTCCTTGACCGTGTGGTAACACGACAAGATTCTCCCCTGCAATATTCAGATTCATTCGTTTCTTTTCGGTCACAGTATCGACATGGTGAACATGGTCGCCGGGATAAACCATCCGCGTTTCCATGTTGTTTACCTGGCCGATGTTGGATGGTGAAATTGTAAGTACCCAGGACTTCTAACCATCTTGCTAGTTGTCCTTCTGCGTTCTTAAATTTCAGTAACCAGGTCAAAGCGGCGTGGTCACTCCGGACAAGAAACTGCAGGCCATACAAATATGGGTGAAATTGTTTGATTGAATCTACTACAGCCAGCAGTTCTTTCCTAGTGACACAGTAATCGCGCTCGCTCTTATTCAAGGTGCGGCTAAAGTAGGCAATAACACGTTCTTTGCCTTCTTGGATTTGGGATAATACGGCACCAATGGCGAATGCTGATGCATCGCTATCTAGGATAAACGGGTCAGTGGTATTCGGATATCCCAACACAGGCGCGGTGGTCAATGCCGTTTTCAGCCGGTCAAAGGAGTCCTGGCACTCACTTGTCCATACAAATGGAGAAGTCTTCTCGGTCAGTTTATGGAGAGGGCGTGCTATTGTAGCGAAGTTCAGTATGTACCTCCTGTAATAGCAACACGTTCCGATAAAGGACCTCACTGCATGGACATCTCTGGGGACTGGCCATGTTTTTACTGCCTTGACTTTCTCGGGATCAGTAGCAACACCTTCTTCAGATATCACATGCCCCAGGAACTTAACTTCCTTTTTAAATAGGTGACATTTCTTGGGCGTGACTTTCAGATTGGCATCTTTAATTCGGACCAACACCTCATTTAGGCGGATCAAGTGGTTTTCAAAAGTGTCCGAAAAGATGATGATATCATCTAAGTAGATAAGGCAGGTCTCCCACTGAAGCCCCGACAGAACATACTCCATGAGTCGTTCGAAGGTCGCTGGTGCGTTGCAGAGTCCAAAACTCATCTTCTTGAACTCGAATAGTCCCATAGTGGAAACAAACGCACTCTTGTCAGCATCGTCTGGATGTAACTCCACCTGATAGTACCCTGAGGCTAAGTCTAGGGTGGAGAACCAGCGGCTTCCCTTCAGTGAATCCAAGGAGGAGTTGATGTGGGGTAATGGGTAGCTGTCTTTTACCGTGACCGCGTTCACGGCACGATAATCTATACAGACTCGGATGGAGTTGTCTGGTTTCCTCACGAGGACCATTGGACTAGCCCATGGGGACTTGGATTTGATTATTATGCCATTCTCTAGCATATTTCCAACTTCGGTCTCAACTTCACCTT
>JBEVXV010000190.1:0-4018 GCA_040505915.1 Sedimenticola sp.
ATTTATCTACCCGCTAAAACGAAAAATATTTTTCAGTTAGGCTGGGAATGCATGGAAACATTGGGGTTGTGATGATGTGCGTCAGGGCTGATATATCCTTATCTGACCAATCCACAGTCAACTCTATCTATGTTAAACAAATAATCTACTTTACCGCCCTTCTTGCTTATAAAGCGAAAATGTCGAGTAACTATTCAGCTATACCTGTTTTTTGGACTGTTTTCACTAGAAGCCTGTCCGAGAATAGGCACCGTAGCGAGGGAAGTCCATTTTGAGTCATTTTTTTCGGTCATTTGAGGCGAATAGTGACTCTTATTCAACGAAAATGAGCGGAAAAAAGGGCCGAAATGGGCTTTCCGCAGTAGGTGTCCTATTCTCGGACAGGCTCCTAGGGGTCGGCTCTTTCTCTGTACGCTGATTGATATAATCCCGTCTACTCCTGCCAGAGAACCTGACGAATCATCTCTGAAGGAAAGCCTCTGTATTCGAGAAAACGGGCACGTTTCGCCCGCTCTTTGAAATCGACTGGTTGAGTCGTACCGAACTTGCGCCTACAGGTCTCCTCCAGCAACCGCAGCCACGCTTCATCCCGGTCATCCAGCCACATCTCCACCAGAGCACTATCGACCCCTCGTTCCCGTAGCTCAAGACGAATACGTGCCGGGCCGAACCCCCTGCGCTTGCGTAAATCTATATACTGCTCGGTAAAGCGTTCGTCACTCAGATAGCCCCTCTTCTCCAGGCTATCCAGTACCCCATCAAGCAATTCGATCTCTGCGCCTTTCGCCAGCAGTTTTCGGTGTAACTGTGCACGGCTGTGCTCTCGCAAGACGAGCAGGCGCATCGCCGCCTGCTCTATCTCGCTGTCGGTAGCGTAGCTCAGGCCTTTACCTCCACTTCACCCGTCGAGGGGTCAACGTCGACCTTGGGAAAGGCGATTTCGCGGATTTTCTTCTCAATTTCCTGAGAAATATCGGGGTTCTCGCGCAGAAAATTACGCACATTCTCCTTACCCTGACCAATACGGTTGCCGTTGTAGCTGTACCAGGCACCCGCCTTGTCGACTAACCCCTCCTTCACGCCCAGATCGATGATCTCACCCTCACGGGAGATACCTGTACCGTAGATAATCTCAAAATGCACCACTTTGAAGGGAGGGGCGACCTTGTTCTTCACCACCTTCACCTTGGTCTCATTACCCACCACTTCATCACCCTTCTTAATCGCACCGGTCCGGCGAATATCGAGCCGAACTGAGGAGTAGAACTTGAGGGCGTTACCACCGGTAGTAGTCTCGGGTGAGCCGAACATAACGCCGATCTTCATACGGATCTGGTTGATAAAGATAACGATGCAGTTGGAGCGTTTGATATTGGCGGTAAGTTTACGCAGCGCCTGTGACATGAGACGTGCTTGGAGGCCCACATGGGTATCGCCCATATCCCCTTCGATTTCTGCCTTGGGTGTGAGAGCGGCAACGGAATCCACTACCACCACAGAGACAGCACCGGAACGAACCAGCATATCGGTAATCTCAAGGGCCTGCTCGCCGGTATCCGGTTGTGAGACCAGCAGCTCATCGACGTTAACGCCCAGCTTTCCGGCATAAACAGGGTCCAGTGCATGCTCGGCATCGACAAAGGCCGCCGTGCCACCCTGCTTCTGCGCCTCGGCAATCACATGAAGGGCCAGGGTGGTTTTACCTGAAGATTCCGGGCCGTAGATTTCAACCACCCGCCCCTTTGGCAGACCACCGATACCCAGGGCAATATCCAGATTAATGGAGCCGGTTGAAATCGTTTCTATGTTGCGAGAAGCGGCGGAATCTCCCAAGCGCATCACCGCACCCTTACCAAACTGTTTCTCTATCTGACCAAGTGCTGCACTCAAGGCTTTCTTTCGATTGTCGTCCATCTTATCTCCCGACTTAGGTTATGTCGGCATCCGGCCGACCTGAGTTCTACTGATGTTCTCTATTATGGCACAACCAGGAGCTCAAGTCATGAGTCCGCGAGCCATTTTTTTATCACTTTATAGCGGTGAGGAGGTGTGGCGTCATCCGAAGAGGCCAAAACAAACCCTCGAACTGGCCAGTAGAGAGGCTGACTGAGCGGGTAATCAGGCAGTAGCCGCGCTTTTCTAGCCAGCGTGACATGAGGTGTATAGTGCCGTTTTTCGGGCTCAAACCCACAAGCACTCACCTCTGACTGGAGATCGACAACAAGTTGCTCAAGCTGATCTGGAATATGGCTAGGCCCACACCAGAGAATCCCAGGACGCCGCCACAGCGCAATCTTGTCTATCGTCAGTTTAAAGGGGGCTATTGCCACCTCGCTCGCCGCCGCTATCAGGCAAGAGTGCTGCTCAGGGGTGACTTGGCCGAGAAAAGCCAGGGTGATATGCAGGTCATCTGCTTGGTGAACCCTGCCACCGTGCCCAGAGAGCGCATTAGAGATGCGCTGCAGTCCAACACGGGCATCCATATCTGGCCAGAGAGCAAAAAAGAGTCGCTGAGTATGTTTTTTAGTCAAAAAGTTCTAACACTCCCTGTAGTGCCCGGAAAACCGCCTGACGGCGAACCGATTCACGATCACCCTCAAAACAGTGTTGCTGAGAGTAAACCTCCCCACCTCGAATGCCCCAGGCGAAGCAGACGCTGCCTACCGGCTTATCCTCAGATCCACCACCGGGACCTGCAATCCCACTCACCGACACGGCGACCGAACCCCGGCTATGCACCAAGGCACCTGACACCATCTCACGCACCACGGCATCACTCACCGCCCCGTACTGCTCCAGAGTCTGCGCCGAAACGCCCAGCATCTCCTGCTTTGCTTCGTTGCTATAAGTAACAAACCCTCGGTCAAAACAACCACTGCTACCGGGGACATCGGTCATTGACTTGGCAATCCAGCCTCCGGTACAGGACTCAGCAGTCACCAAAGCCATGCCTTCAAGCACCAGCCGTTGCCCGACTTTTTTTGCCAATCTTTCGAGACTCTTAGCCATTATCAGTCAAACCGGCAGCCCATCTGATTGGGATATTAGATCATTTTCTCAACTTTTTACAAAATTTCGATTACCACCCCTAAGAAATGCATTGATATTGTCGATCACACCATCACAGATCTTTTGTGTACAGGCGGCATCCTGTGGATTCAGGCCCGGGGTATGGCACACCGAGATGCCTCTCTCCTGAGCCGCCGCCAAATCGACGTGATCACAGACATCACCTGCCACCGCAATCAACTTGAGCTTGAACGCATCATCAATTACCTCTTGAGTGATGGAGGTGGAGACTGTGACGATGATATCAGAACGCCAACATCTTTCAGATATCTGACCCGGCTCCAGTTCCGGGTACTGGATCCAGCCGAATTTCCCCAGATTAACCTCAGGAAAATCAACCTCTCCGGCCAGTCGACCGCTGTCGACAACGACAATATTCATAATGAGCACACCCGCAAAATTAATATCGACGCATTATATAGTGTTTCATCCAACCAACCAGCCCCAACGATTACCAGGAAAATAAGATTATGAGCTAAACTGTGCCGCCCACAACCAACACTGCTGGAATCTGTATGGAAATCTTATGTGAGCACCGCGCCTCCCCTGCCAAACTAGAGATACTCGGCGTCTTTGACTGGCCAATCTGGGAGAAAGAGGTCTCTGAGTTCAACTGGCACTACGACAAGACCGAGGTCTGCTATTTTCTCCGTGGCAAGGTGATCATTACCCCCGATGGCGGTGAGCCCCAGGAGTATGGGCGTGGCGACCTGGTGACTTTCCCAACAGGCATGTCCTGCACCTGGAACATACTCTCTGTTGTGGAAAAACACTACAACTTTGAGTAGGTGATGAGTATGACCACTGTCGAAACACCCAAGCACACGCCCATGATGCATAGGGATTTGTAGCCTTTACTTAGTGTCTGAATGGGATTTAGAAAATTCAATAAAAACAAAATGCTACAGTAGAAACATACAATGAAGAATTCAATGATGGGCGTCAATAG